>NZ_JBSYVT010000002.1:0-269625 GCF_054112845.1 Acinetobacter sp. NigerLNRRAM0016 | reverse complement strand
TACAGCGCAAGTACAATAATGCTAAAACTCAACAACATGATCATATATATTTGAGGTTCAATGGCTAGCTCTCCTCAATAATCAACCTATTTTTTAAGTTATGATGATCACCGAAGTGCAATCCACTTCGGCTTAAATGTGATTTATTTCTTTACTTGGTAAGCCTTAAATTTAGCACGTTGCTCATTCAAGCTATCTGCCGCATCTTGTTTAATATCATCAATTCCAATCATGGCAACATCATATAAAACATCTTTCTGAGCCTTAGAGGTACGTTCAGCATCATAAGTCATCCAGTTATCTGCTGTAGAATATACAGTGACATCTTGCTCCAAATACTCATTCGCCAGTAAACGAATGGATGTTGAAGCAGAAGTTTGATGGGGTGTAATTTGGTAAGCATACTGAATATCAATCGTGGCATTGGCTGCTTTCAACAATGCACATGTCTTGTCGTAATCTTCGAGCTCAAGCCCTCTATCTATAATCATATTGTCCAGTTCTTGATTAGTAATGTAGGCAATTTGACACTCTTCTTGCGCAAATACATGCGTTGAAATGAATAAAGCTGGCAAAATTGCCAAGGTACTTTTGATTAAGCCTTTCATGAAACCACCCCCTGAGATAAAAACAAAAAGCCAATAAATCGGCTAAAAAACATCATTGTATAGATAGTTTCACATTTGTAAAAATCAAAAATTATGACGGGTTAGACCATCTCCCCCATAGATGCTTATTTGAGCATTTTTGAAATTGACGCTCAGTCAGCAACACGTTATGGTTGGACTTCATACTCTGCAGGGCTCTTATCTTTTATTAGATTGAATAAATGTAAGAGATGACTTAGCAAAAAACATGGAGGATTCTGTCACGGCGCTAAGGCAACAAAGGAGAAAAATGATGATCAGATGATGACAAGAATCACAAATATAACAAGTACACCTAGATTGGTGCCATGAATAAGGACTGTAGAACACCCCTTCCCTAAATAATTACTTCATCGCTTTCAGAATGGTATAAGGAATTACAATGCCTGAAATTATAGATCAAGACAGAATTACAGCTTTAAACTCAATTACATGGGCAAAATCATTTGAAGAGAATGATTTCTTATATTTAAAACATGTAATTAATGGATTAATAGACAGTAGTAGTAATGACTCTATATCGGTTCAAGTCGATCGAAATAAAAAAATAATACATATCTTTGAACCCTTTGCTGCACTCAATGACTTAGGTTATGGCTCCCCATCCGTTGTTTCAATCGATGTCGCTACCGAAGGAAAAGTTAAATTTCTAGGCGGTGATGACAATGGCATAGAAATCAATTCTGCCCGATTATTTGACATCACCATTGTCAACAAGCCACAAAACCTCACGGCAGATATATGTTTCTGGCATTTTGTCGATGCGATAGGCTGTGCATGTACAGAACTTTGCGAGTCATGAGTATTTTAAGGCTCTCATTGAGAGCCTTTGCCATAAAATGCTCTTCCCTTAATTTCTAATGTAACTGCTTTGAGCCATTGCCTTACATAAAAAGATTCAGTTTGCGAATAGTCTCGCATAAATTCTCATTCTCCTTTGCATGTTGACCTGAGTCTTACTCCATGGTTTTTAATCTAGGGACTGACTTTAGAATGAGAAATCACGATGGAAAAATACCTGAAAGCGACTCCCTTATTGGACTTTGATCATCCACGAATAAAAGAGCTTATTGATCAAAAAGATTGGAATCGACTGAATGAGGTGGAGAAAGTCAAACAGATTTACAACTTTGTACGGGATAAGATTAAGTTCGGCTACAACACCAGTGATGTAATCAACGCATCCGAAGTATTAACGGATGGCTATGGACAATGTAATACCAAAGCCACCCTACTGATGGCACTATTAAGAGCTGTAGGCATTCCTAATCGTCTACACGGCTTCACGATCGATAAGAAATTACAAAAAGGTGCGCTTGATGGGATCTGGTACGCACTATCGCCAGATAATATTTTGCATAGCTGGGTCGAAGTCTTCGTGCATGACAATTGGTACATTCTAGAAGGTATCATTCTAGATCAGCCATACTTAGCACAACTTCAAAAAATGAATAAAAGTACTTCAAACGTATTTTGTGGTTTTGGAGTTTTCACAGAGAATTTTGATCATCCACCTATCGACTGGAATCTCAACAATACCTACATTCAAGACAAAGGGATTAATCAAGATTTTGGATTGTTTGATAGCCCTGATGATTTCTACAAAACGCATCAGCAACAACTGAGTTACCTAAAGGGCGTACTTTTTAGGAATTGGATCAGGCATTCTATGAATAAAAATGTTAATACGATTCGATCGACAAAAATGTCTTAACAGAGGATTTACATTATAAAAACGACCCGTCGACATGAAACAGCATTCATGATCATTACTGATCTAGATGGTTCATTACTCGATCATCGTCATTATGATTGGGTTGCAGCAGAACCCTGTTTGAGTCAGTTAAAAAATAAAGCCATTCCAATTGTGTTTTGTACCAGTAAAACCCAATCCGAGATTGAAACCTTGCAAAGGCAAATTGGCTTACTGGGTCAACCCTATATTGCTGAAAATGGTGCAATATTGTCTGTAAATCATGAGATCCAGATTATTTCTGAGGCAGCTTCTGGTCTAAGCTATCCTCAAATTACAGAAATATTAACTCAGATTAGAACATCTTATGGCTTTCAATTCCTTGGATTTCATGATGTTAACACTACTCAAGTTGTACAGTTAACAGGGTTAAGCCTTGAACAGGCACGATTTTCGCAAGAACGTATCGCATCTGAACCAATTTTATGGAAAGACACCACTGAGAATTTAGCGCTTTTTCAGCAATTATTGGCTTCTAAGCAACTAGATTTGATTCAAGGTGGTCGCTTTTGGCATGTGATGAATGCTGGCAGTAATAAAGGCGCAGCATTCAACGCATTTATGCAACACGAACTACAACAACAGAGAGCGTGGAAAACAATCGGTCTAGGTGACAGTCCGAATGACTTATCTTTTTTAGAACTAACTGATTATGCAGTCATTATTCGTTCTGCCTTAGACAAAACGATGCACTTAAAACGTAAAGACATGCACAATATTTATCACAGTCAATATCAAGGTCCCCAAGGATGGTGTGAAGGTATTCGACATTTTTTACTATAGCAATGTACTTTAAAAAAGGAGGGCGATATGTCTGATTTCCATCAAAATGGAATGTTCACTAACTTTCACAATCTTACCCGTCGACCTGTAGAAGACTTAGAAAAAGAATTACTGACTTTTTCTAAACGCCGAAAAATGGGCTTAATTTTACCTTCCTTATTTAGCGAACTTGAAGGACCCGCTTTAAATCGCATTATTAATGAACTCACCAAAGTCCCTTATTTAGAAGAAATTGTGATTGGGCTTGATCGGGCGGATCGGGAGCAATTTTTATATGCAAAAGAGTTTTTTGGACGACTACCGCAACGCCATCGCATTTTATGGAATGATGGTCCTCGTTTAAAAGCCATTGATGAAAAATTAAAGGAGAAAGGACTTGCTCCATTAGAAGCAGGTAAAGGGCGTAATGTCTGGTTTTGTATGGGTTACAACTTAGCATCAGATCGAACCGACTGCGTCGCTTTGCATGACTGTGACATTTTAACCTATGACCGCTCATTACTTGCACGGCTGATCTACCCTGTTGCCAATCCCTCTTTCCAATACATTTTTTGCAAGGGTTATTATTCTCGTATAGCTCAAGATAAACTCAATGGCCGTGTTTGCCGACTGCTTGTGGGTCCTTTATTACACTCTTTGCAACTGGTATATGGTCATCATGATTTCCTAGCGTATTTGTCCCATTTTCGCTATGCGTTATCTGGGGAGTTCGCAATGCGCACCCGCGTCCTAAACAACATTAAAATCCCTTCAGACTGGGGGCTAGAAATTGGAATATTGTCGGAAATCTATCGAAACTACAGCCCGAAACGCAGCTGCCAAATCGAAATTTTAGATAACTATGAACATAAACATCAACTCTTAACACAGGAGGACGGAACTGGCGGCTTAAAACGTATGAGTCAGGACATCATTTTATCGTTATTACGTAAATTGGCGATATTGGGTGTAAATGTAACCAGCGACTCCTTTAGAGTCTTGAAAGCAACCTATTATCGTAGTGCGCTAGATATGATCGAAATTTATCATCATGATGCCGTCATGAATGGGCTAAAATTCGATCAAAATGTTGAAGAGATTGCCGTTGAGTTATTTACCCAGTCCATTTTAGAAGCTGGTCAAGCATTTATAGACAGACCGAACGATCAACCCTTTATTCCAAGTTGGAATAGAGTGCAGTCCGCATTCCCAAATATCTTTGAGGAAATCTATCAGGCTGTTGAACAGGACAATCTCGGAAGCATCTAAAGCTTTTAATCTTAAAAAGTGTAAACAAATACAGTGAAGAGCCAGTGACTTTATAAAAAGCACAACAATGATTATTTTATTCTGATGCTCTCTCCTAAGACTCCTTAAACCTACCAATCTGACCTATTTATAGATAAATTTTTATGTGGTATATCAAAAAGAAAGGCCTATATTTATCGAGTCGAAACGTGGTCTATCAGCATGATTATTGGGAGCCTTCAGAGATTGAGACTCAATTTATGACACGTTATACATGGATGAAAGATCATGCGCATGCTATGACATTTATTGATCGAGTCAGTGCTCAAGGCTATTTGGCAAGAAATCATGGGAAATTTTGGCGGGATGCTGAGGTTTTTGAAGAATAAAGTTGTTAATATAAACAATTATATAATTACAACGAGAACATCATGTCAGTAGAGACGTATTCCAAACAAGAACTTGCAGAAACAACCTTAGCTGCTCTTGTAAATTTATTAAAATTAGATGGTTATGATCTGGATCAGCTTTTACTCCATTATGTCGATCATATTTTAGATAATAAATTTTCCAATGCAGATGCCAGTGTAAAACTAGCAAGTATTGATCACCTCAAAGCGTGCATTGATGATGCAAAACAAAATCCATTACTTGAAACCAATCCTAGAAATCTGAAGTAATCCGTTTTCGATCATTTTTCAATTGATGCAATTTTATGCTATAAGGTTGGCGCTTTTTTTACTTTTTTGCCATCTGGGCTTTTTATGAAAAATACATCATCTTCTAATGACACTGAATCAACCGTATTGGGTTGGAAATTTGTTGTTATTGTCGGAATTATCACGACCATCTTTTTTACTTTTTTATATTTGGCGATGTCTAGCGATCCAGAGTATATGCCTAACCGTGAACCAAAAGTTGCAACGCAGCCAGCGGCAGTGTCCCCAGCACAGCCTACCACAGAATCTCATGCAGTTACTCCTGACGGTGAAGACGGCAAAGCGCATTAATTGATTGAACAAAAGCCCTCACCTGAGGGCTTTTGTTCAGATGTACTTCATTCTTATCAATAATATGAAACTAATCAAAATATGAGAGATGAACTAAAACAAATTTTTATTCGCGGCTGCAATGAAAAGATTGAGAAAAAAGGCGACAACGTGGGTTTATCTTTTTATGCTTTTTTTAAAAATAAAAATGACAATCCTGAACTGTTGATGGAAGCAGCACATTGGTGGATCATGCAGCATAAACTAGATCACTTTGAAAAAGCCGTGAAGATTAAGCAGCTTGTTTTAAATGAGTCATAGCCTATTGTCTAGTAAGTCATGATACAAAGCTCTTCAGCATTTTGATATGCGTTTACGATTCGGATCAACATTATTCTTAGTTAAGGGCTTATCTCTTTATGTATTTACAAAGATGCTCAACGTAGAACCTAAAACTTGGTACTCGTTTTAAAGAAGGAAGATATACAAAACCATTTGAGGATTATAGAAAGAATTTTTGACTACTTATGCTGCATTTGTAGAATATCTTTCACAATGCAAATAAATATAAGCGACCAAAAAAATTAAACTTTTATAATTCTACAGATCAAAAAAAGGGATGATTGATGATCATCCCTTCGATAATAGTTTTATTCAAAACTATTATGCACGTTCTAAGTATTCACCCGTACGAGTATCTACACGAACGCTTTCTTCTTGCTGAACGAATAATGGAACACGTACAACAGCACCTGTTTCCAACTTCGCAGGCTTGCCGCCACCGCCAGAAGTATCACCACGAACACCTGGATCAGTCTCAACGATCTTTAATACAACGAAGTTCGGAGCGTTTACATTCAAAGGCACGCCATTGAACAACATGATTGTGCAAAGTTCGTTAGAATCGTCTTTTAACCATTTTGCAGCATCGCCCATTGCATTTTTGTCTGCCGCGATTTGCTCAAAAGTTACAGGATCCATAAAGTTCCACAACTCACCGTCGTTGTACAAGTAGTTCATTTCTACTTCTACAATGTCAGCACCCTCAAGAGAGTCACCAGACTTGAAGGTTTTTTCTAATACTTTACCTGTTTTAAGGTTACGTAATTTAACACGGTTAAACGCTTGACCTTTACCAGGTTTAACGTATTCGTTTTCCATGATTGAACATGGGTTACCGTCAAGCATTACCTTAAGGCCTTGCTTGAAATCATTTGTAGAATAATTGGCCATGACTGGCACACTCCAAACTTGCTAACTTAAAATCTGTTAATGCTAGAATAGTCGATTAATGCTAGACTAGCACTATTTTTAACACGTGGCATGATAAACTATTTGTATCAAGAGCAAAACTGGCAATCTCAACTGAGTGACTTAATAACAGACCCTTTAGAGTTGCTTGAAACGCTCCAGTTATCACCAGAGCAATTATTATCAGGGGCAATCTTGGCTTCTGAACAGTTCAAATTGCGTGTTCCACGTGCGTTCGTCGGAAAAATGAACATTGGCGATAGCTTTGACCCGCTTTTATTGCAAGTTTTACCGCATCATCTCGAATTAAATGATCATCCTGAATTTGTGACTGACCCCTTGGGTGAAGAGCAAGCCAACCAGCAACCTGGTGTATTACATAAATACAAATCTCGTTTTTTACTGACGCTGACGGGTGCCTGTGCCGTACATTGTCGTTATTGTTTCCGCCGTCATTTTCCGTATCAAGAAAACTTACCGAAAAATGAAGATTGGCTCAATATTCGAGACTATATTGAAAGTCAACCAGAGGTAAATGAGGTGATTTTAAGTGGTGGAGATCCACTGACCCTCACCAACCGCAAGTTAAAACTCTGGATTGAACGATTAGAATCATTACCGCAAATTAAATTTTTGAGAATTCATTCACGGGTTCCTATCGTAATCCCCAACCGTGTCGATGAAGAGCTTGTTTCTTTATTAAAAAACAGTAGGCTACGCATTATTCTGGTGGTACACTCAAATCACGCAGCAGAATTGGATGATTTTACTTGTGCCAAACTTGCAACTTTGGTTCAAAATCAAATCACCGTTTTAAATCAGTCAGTCTTATTAAATGGGGTTAATAATTCTGCACAAGTTTTAGTCGATCTAAGTTATCGACTGTTTGAAGCTGGTGTCATGCCTTACTATTTGCATGTTCTCGACAAGGTTAAAGGTGCACAGCACTTTGATTTGGCTTCAAATGAAATTGATGAAATTTACAAAGAGGTTTTAGCGAACTTGCCAGGATATTTGGTACCTAAACTTGTCAGGGAAATTGCGGGCGAAAAAAACAAAACACCGCTTTTTGGAGTTTCAACTTTCTGAGTTAAATAACAATTATGAATATGAGCACCGCAGAAATGTTTCAAACACCAACTGAATTAAAGTTGGATAAATTGAGCTTTTGCCAAAGCACGGTGACGGACATTCAGGATTGGGTGTCCAATTTATCTATTTTGCAATTAGGTGATTCTTCCCGCGCGCTTTTCAATGCCCTACTCGAAATTTCTGAATTGCAATGCAGTGAAACTTTACGTTTTGATCTTATTCATGCCATTCATCCGACCATTGAAAATGTATTAACCAGCTTAGAAAAACATTTTTTCAATCAGGGACTCATTACCACTGACCGTAATGATCATATTATTGAATTGGCGATGTTGTTGCGTAGCTGCTTTGCCAAAACGTATATTGATATTGCAAAACGATGCGATCAGTTACTCAATCAGCAGAAGTTTTCAATCTTTGCCTTTAATCAAAAGAAAAATCTGCAAACTGCTCGTATTCTGGCAAGTTACTATGGATTGCAACAACTTTCTCAACTGTTATATCAACAGCAAATCCTATATACCAATCCCTTATCAGGTCAATGGCTAGTAACCCACCAGCTGATGCAAAGTGCCATACAGCAAAACTTCAGCCAAACCAATATCAATCAATTGCAAGGCACACAACACCAACTTCAGACAATCAGTCAGGTCTATGCACAAATTATTTTGTTGGATATTTTGAACCCTCATCAGATTCGACCTTCCGAAATTCAAGGGCTGTTTCTATGTAGCAATGATTGGGCAAAACTGATTCAAATTCTGCCTAAAGAAACCACTTTATCACGCTATGTTGTAGATACTTCTTTGGATTTACCACCTGTATTTAATGCGCATCAGAATAGTAGTTTTAAGCCATCGATTTATATCTCCACCCAAAATTTATTAGACCATCTTACTGAAGCACAAGGTAAACATGGCGAATACCTGTCTCGCAATGAGAAAATTTTCCTAACGCCTGCCTTACACTTCCATATTCATAGCCTACTGACCAGTAATGCAGAACGTCGTCATGAACGTTATGAATACTCGGCTCAATTGCATATTTGCTTTGGTCTAAGCGTGGCTCACTTTTATTTGTCCAAGGGACGGAACTTTAACGAGACCTTAGCGCTAGATGCCCACTATGGTTTGCAGTCTGAGAGTAATATTTTTAGCTCTATGAGTGACAATAATTTACTCAGTACCAATAACATTAAAACCCTAGATCGAGAAGCGAAGCAAATTTATCCTGCTGAAGTACTCGATATCAGTGTCAATGGTTATCGTATTAAGTGGTCAGGCAATACGCCGAAACATTTAAAAACGGGCGAATTTATTCTGGTGCAAGAAAATGCACAAAGCGAATGGCGTGGTGGCGTAGTCCGTTGGATCAAGCAATCTACCGAAAAAAGTCTCGAACTTGGTTTGGAAATGCTCGCTCAGGATATTTTCCCTTGTGCAGTTTATGTCAAAAATGACCGTAATACAGGCAATTACTACCCTGCTTTACTGGTTCAGACTTCGGAACTCAATGAGGTATCAACAACGCTGATCCTGCCAGGCTCACATTTATTTAGAGAAAAACAAACCATCCATTTACGTTTAGGACAAGACGAACTAAAAGTTTATCTACTAAAAGCACATTTAATAACACAAAGTTTTATGCGATTTGATTTTGAATTATTGAATGATCAGCAAGAGCATCTGGTCGAAAACTATATTCAGAAACAATCCAATGAAATAAAAAATCATGATTTATGGGAAGCATTGAAGTGAGAAATCCACTATTGTCCAAAAAGTTAAAACGTACGGAAACTCGTTTACTCATTATCGATGATAACCAAATTCGTTTTAATAAAATTTGTGAGCTTTTAACCGCAAGCGAACATCAAGTCCATGCATTTTTGCTAGATGATCTTCAGACCTTCGAAAAACAATTACATTTAAATTGGGATCTTGTGATTTTTGGTCGTGCATACGATTTAAAGTATGAGCAAGCATTAAGTCTAATTCGCTTATCTAAACAACCTGAACTGCCACTGATTTTGCTCAAACCTGATGATTATGAACCAGATCAATATGTGACGTATATTCGCAAAGGAATTTACGATGTCACTAACTTAGATTATCCTGACCGCTTCTATCTATCTTTATTACGTGCACTTTCCTTTAGCCGCCTAAACCAAGGGCAACAGCATTTAATGCAGGAATTGGAAAATGTACAAACGCAAGCGCAGGCTCTAGTTGCTGAAAGCAATAAAGCGGTTGCGATTATCCAAGAAGGTATTCATATTGAAGCCAATCAGGATTATCTCGACCTATTTGGTTTAAAAAGTGAAGATGAGATTATTGGCTTGCCTTTACTCGATCTCTTACAACCCAAAGATTTGAATGATTTTAAAATACGCTTCAAAAAGATCTCGCAAGGTCAATTTGATCAAGCACGTTTAGAAATTACGACGCTGAATGATCATGTAAAACTGAATCCACTCAAGATTGAATTTTTACCAGCAAGTGAAGATGATGCTTTACAAATCACCATTGAGTTAGCAGCAAATGAAGTCATTGCCACTCCATTAGTCAGCACACCAGTGGCCGAAACAACTCCTCAAAAACCCAATACCTATCAACAAATCAACCGCACTATTACAAAACAACCTTCTGATTTTAATGCCTTGGTTTTGTTCTCTCTCGCTGCTTGCCCTGAATCAGTCTTTCAGCAAGATTGGTCTACGTCAAATGCCTATTTTGCGAATATTCAAAACTTCCTTAAAGAACAAACCAATGTTCCATTATTTAAAATCAATCATGCCTTGTATGTGGGGCTATTCCAAGGTGCAAGCGAAGATGTGCTTCAGTCTAAACTGATCGGCTTAAGCCCATTAAGTAAACCGCAATTATTAGGTGTCAATCAGCAAACGTTTCCATTAAATTTGCGCATTGGCTACACCCTCATCAATAAAGAAATTAAAGATGAGCAGCAATTTGAGCAATATACGGAACGTGCATACAACACACCTTTACCTGAACAGCAAGAAAATAGTATTGAACTAGCTGCATCTTCAGCGGGCAAGATCGAGCTAGTTGATCATAGTCTAGACCTTTCCCCTCAAGGAGAGACTAGCCTGCTCAATGCCTTACAGAAAAGCCTGGAACGTGGTGAGATTCATCTGAAATATCAACAGCTCTATGACAAGCAAGATAGCAACTTATACACTTACGAAGTTACCAGCGGCTTCATTTACAAGAATACATGGCAAGATATTACAGCGATTCGAGAGTTAGCTGATGATCCTGAGTTTTCAATTAAACTGGATCGTTGGATTTTGGTTGAAGCATGCAAACAATTGCATAACTTTATTACTCAATATCCAGATGCCAAAATTATAGTCAATTTGAACAAAGAAATGCTCTTCTCTGACCGTAGCTTCCCTGAGTTTATTGCCAAATTAATTACGATTGTAGGCAGTAAGCAAGCTCATCCTTTAGTGCTCCAGTTCTCGGAAGAAGATATTTCCAAGAATCTGAATGATGCGCAGAAATTTACCGCTCAATTAATTCAAAGTGGTGCAGAAATTTCATTACGTGATTTTGGTCATTCGATCTATAGCGAATCTATTTTGAATCAAATGAACGTCCACCAAGTCACCCTGCACTCACAACTAGCAAAAATGCTGGATTCAGACAAATCGACGGAAGATTTACAGGAACGAATTAATCACTTCCATGAAATCAAGCCAATGCAGATGCTGTTACGTGAACTGAACAATATGACCATGTTTGCGAATGCTTGGAACGTTGAAGCGCGCTATCTTCAAGGGGATTATTTCCAGAAGAAACTGGATCATTTGATTGATGTACAAGACCAATAGGTCTTGTACACTGCAATAAATTGCTACTTTTAAGCATCTACAGATATAAAAAAACGAGCCAATGGCTCGTTTTTTAACAACTGGGGTATTAGTCGCGTTTGATAGAACGAGACATACCAGAGAAACGTTGTTTGAATTTGTCGATACGACCACCAGTGTCAACGTTCTTTTGCTTACCAGTGTAAAATGGGTGGCATGCAGAACATACGTCTAAGTAAAGAGTTTCTTTACCAACAGCTGAACGAGTTTCGATTACGTTACCGCAAGAACAAGTAGCTACTAATTTTTCATATTTTGGGTGAATATCGGCGCGCATCGTCGATTACTCCTAAGTGTAAGAAGGGCTTATGCTGTCATCGCAATTGACCACTCTTGCAAATTGCAAGGAACGCTACTAAGCAGGTCAACACCACAACAGACCATTCTTTTGGCCCACCGAGACGGATACCGTCAGAGCTAAGCACAACAAGTGGGCGTTATTATACGTCAAATAAATCAAGATAGCGAACTATTCTGTTCATTCCTCTGGATTTTGTTTCGACCAACGATTTGCAATGATGCCACACACCATCAACTGGATTTGGTGGAAGATCATAATCGGTAAAACAATCATTCCTAAAGGCTGACCAATAAACAAAATCTGTGCCATTGGAACACCACTGGCAAGTGTTTTCTTAGAACTACAGAAAAAAATCGCGATTTGATCTTTGCGGTTAAAACCAAATAGCTTCGGAAGATAATAGGCCAACAACATAATTACGGTTAAAAAGACCGAACATGCCAGCACCAAAAGCAATAAGGTCTGCCAACTCACTTCGTTCCACAACCCCGCAACAACGGCGCTACTAAAAGCACCATAAACCACCATCAAAATAGAGCCTTGATCAAAACTTTTAACCAAGCGTGGCACTTTCATCATGTGTGGGTAAACCAGCGGACGAAACAATTGCCCTA
This sequence comes from Acinetobacter sp. NigerLNRRAM0016, assembly GCF_054112845.1. Lineage (NCBI taxonomy): Bacteria > Pseudomonadati > Pseudomonadota > Gammaproteobacteria > Moraxellales > Moraxellaceae > Acinetobacter > Acinetobacter sp. NigerLNRRAM0016. Next base: position 257,076 of record NZ_JBSYVT010000002.1, on the reverse strand, counting down.
ACACAAACGGCAACAATAACAGCAAGGTAATTTGAATAATCGAGGATGTCGGATCAAACTCATGTTCCGACTTACCCAAAATAAATATACTTACCAAGACTGGGGTAATAAACATCCCAATGATATTGGAGAATGAGGCACTACACACCGCACTAGCAACATTACCCTTGGCAACTGAGGTAAATGCAATGGAAGATTGTACTGTGGAAGGTAAAAAACACATGAACAAGAAACCCCAATAAAGTTCTTGCCCCAGCATGGGTAACAGTACAGGTTTTGCCAACAAGCCTAAAATTGGAAATACTGCAAAGGTAAAGGCAAAGACCAGTACATGAAATTTCCAGTGCGTAATCCCCTGAACAATTGCTTCACGAGACAGTTTCGCACCGTGTAAAAAGAAGAGAATGGCAATCGCAATGGTGGTGATGACATTGAAGGCATGTGCAGCAGAACCAGATACAGGGAGAAAAGATGCCAAGAGAACCATGGCAACCAAGAGTAAAGTAAAGCGATCCAAGGCAAGAAGCTTGAGCATGTTCATTGCTTAACATCCTGTTATATATATTTTAAAAAAGTAAAGATGAAATAAAACCCAGTAGAGAAATTTTACCCGCAGGTCAACTTCATCTTACTGGGCTGTTCAAATATTGCTAGCTTTTCAAGGGCTATATTCAATATTTAGTTAATCAATAACACGAATCTTAGTTATTACGTGCATTTGAATCTTGCTGAATCAACTCAACTTTATAACCATCTGGGTCTTCTACAAAAGCAATAACGGTGACACCACCCTTCATAGGACCTGCTTCACGTACCACCTTACCCCCACGTGCTTTAATCTCTTCACAAGCTTTGTAGGCATCTTCTACCCCAATCGCGATATGACCGTAAGCATTGCCTAAATCATACTGATCTGTATCCCAGTTATGCGTCAATTCAAGCACTGTGGTGCTATCTTCATCACCATAACCAACAAAAGCCAATGTAAAACGACCTTCTTCATAATCACGTTTACGAAGCAAAGTCATACCCAGCACTTCGGTATAGAACTTTAAAGATTGTTCTAAATTGCCTACACGTATCATGGTATGGAGCATTCGCATATTATTCATCCTTCTGTTGAAGTTGTGTGTGTTGATGATCACGGAGTAATTTCGCGACCCAAACCACCAAAATTAAAATCGGAATTCCAATTAAAGTGGTCATGAGGAAAAAGTTTGGATAACCAATATTGGTCACTATCGTACCCGAATAACCCCCTAAAATTTTAGGTGTCAGGGTCATCAATGAACTAAAAATAGCATACTGCACTGCGGTAAATGAAACGCTAGTCAGACTCGACAAGAACGCAATAAATGCCGCACCTGCCAAACCTGATGCCAAATTATCCACAATAATCGCAAAATATAACCACAAAGAACTATATGGTTTAATCACCTTACCTGTAATCAATACCTCTTGTTGAGCATCAGTAGGTGCGCTAATTGGATCAACCATCAACTCCAAAGCAGACTGTTGGTCAGATACCTGATACACATGGCTGACCTTGAGCGATGAATCCGCATGCAGTTCATTTAATTGGGCTGTAAGTTGTTTATTTTTTGCATTTTGCAATAATTTCCCATCTATCGCAGCACTAAAAATGCCCTGTGCATCAAGTTTAGCTGGAAAAGATTGACCATCTAACCAAACGCTGACAGGCTGATCTGCTTGTAATTGAGCAACATCAACACCCTGAACTTGACCTTTGACAACCACCGATTGCTGCGCTTCTTTAGGACTTAAGGCATTATCTGCGGTCAAAGGGAATAAGATCATCGACTTAGCAGTAGAACCCGTTAAATAAGGCATATCCACCGATGATTTATCTGTAGGATTGTCCGTATACGCAACCGAAGCCTGAACTTGATTGGACTGATGCAGCACCTGAGCGGGAACATGCAGCTTCCAATACCCTACTTCATCCGCCTGTACCTGATAGTGCTGTGTCCCAATAGCGACGTCAACAGACTGCAAAGGCTGACCAGATTTCACCAAGCCAATGAAGATCAAGTTAGTCGAACTTGCAAGAATGGCACCGACAAACATCAGTTTCATGATGTTCATGCGCTGCGCCAGCAAACCACCTAAGAATCCACCTAAAAGACTAAAAATCACCCCGTAAATTTTGACAGCTTCTGCAATCTGCTCTTTGGTGAAGTTTAAGTCCTGATAGAAAACATTAGAGATCACACCCGCGATGATGTCAGAAATACGATAAAATCCAATCAACAACAACAGCACTAAAGCCAGCTTCACTCCATAGCGTTTAAAGAAATCTGCAATTGGATTAACCCAAGTCTCAAACGCCATTTGCTTATTCACAGCACCCATTTTTACCAACAGCGTACCCATCAACAGAGCAGCCGCAGCTGAAGCAATAAAGCGCAATGCTTCAAAGCAAAACAGCAAAAATGAGTCTTTTATGGCTAAGGATGCTTTTAAAGCGTCGATTAAGGTCCCTGAATAGATATACGACAGTACAAAACTGATCACCGCAACAAAGAACACCATGACTAAACGGTAGTAATCCGAACGTTGATAATCTTTGTAGACCCGATTGACCTTCGGCTCCCGAATGATCAAGGTAGTAACAATACCCACCAACATCACTGCCGCCATTGCGAGATAAGTGGTTTTCCATGCAGTGTAAATATAATTGCCTTTTGCTGTGCCTAATGAGGCTGCCAGAAAAAGTGCCCCTGCACCCGCCACAATCATGCCGATCCGATAGCCTGCATTATAGGTGGATGCCAAAACAGTTTGCATTTCGGTTTCCGCCAATTCAATCCGGTAGGCATCAATCACAATATCTTGCGTTGCGGCAGAGAAACCCAACAACACCGCCCCTGCTGCCATTTGATATAAATAGCTCTGACCTAAAGCAGGATCTGAAAATGCCATGATACAAATGGCACAAATAATCAGACACTGCGCGATCAACAACCACGCACGACGACGTCCCAAACGCTGAGTCAAAATGGGAACGGGCAATTCATCAATTAAAGGCGCCCAAACAAACTTAAAGGAATAGCCAAGTGCTGCCCAGCTAAAAAAAGTCACCGCACTTTTATCAATACCCGCTTCACCTAACCACAATGAAAGGCTGGAAAAGATGAGCAAGATTGGGATACCCGCAGAAAAACCGAGGAACAGCATAATTGCCGCTCGCCGATCTAGAAATGCCTGAAATGCAGCTTTCCATCCATTTGCTTGAGTTGTCATTCGGTTATTATTTTCTACAAAAAAATCATGTGTGCTATTCAACCGTTTAAGTACTCGGGTTTCAACAGTATTTATGAAATCATTGCGCTATTTTGATGAGAAAAACAGCGGCATTGCTTGAATTTTTATGTCAAACCTGTATACCTTAAATCTCTACCGCAATATTTTGTTTTGGATTTCACAGTGACCCAAAAACTTGAACAGATGAATTCTTCTTTATCCACCAACCTTTCAAATAATAATTCACGAGATCCGCAAAACCACTTGATTACCGCCTTCGAACAAACAGAAATTCAAAATACGCTGAATCAAACACGTCTAAAACCAGAACAACTCACGCATATCCCGAATTTAACCAATATTCCAACATCGACCAAACGCATTAAACCGCTGAATAATTTTCTGGGTCAAGACCGTGCCCGTGCTTCCGTTGAAGCTGGGATTGCCTTACCTTATTCTGGCTATAATATTTTTGCGGTTGGAACCGCGGGCTTAGGTAAACGCACCATGGTCAAACGCTTGTTACAACAACATGCCAAGACCATGCCGACACCAAATGACTGGATTTATGTCAATAATTTTAAGTCACCACGCCAACCGATTGCACTGCAACTCCCTGCGGGACAAGCACCAAAATTCCAAACCATGTTGCATCAAACATGGCAAACCATCTTGAAGCAACTGGAACGTCGCTTTACGGCGGAAACCTATCACAATCGTATTGAACTGATTCAGCAACAAACAGGTGATGAACAGCAACAAGCCTTGGTCGACTTAACCAAAGAAGGTGCAGAACTCGACCTTAAGCTGGTGACGCGTAACGATGAGCACTGCTTTATTCCTGTTCATATCAAAGATGATCAACTGGTAGAGATGTCCCAACAAGACATTGATGCCTTGAGCAGTAAGCAACGCGCTGAAATTGTCTCCCATATGCGCTATATGGATAAAAAACTTGAGCGTTTAGGATTGCATTTGGGCGATCTGGAAGATGATGCGCGTGACAAAGTTCAAGAACTGAATCGCGAAATCGCCAATCAAGTGGTCATGCCACGCATTGATCTGCTTTTGAATAAGTTTTCAAAAGTTGAAGGCCTGGCAGATTACCTGAAATATTATGCCGAAGACATTATTAACAATGTCGAAATTGTGCTTGAACAAGAAGAAGATGATTTCAGCCCAGGTCTGTTCAGTCGAGTGCCTGCACGCTATCAAGCCAATATTATTGTCACCTACAAACCGAACAGTGGTGCCCCTGTTATTTTTGAAGACTTCCCTACCCATTACAACCTGTTGGGACATGTGGAACAACTGACACAAAATGGCACCATCACCACAGACTTCACCCTGATTCGCCCAGGTGCACTGCATAAAGCCAATGGTGGCTTCTTGATGCTAGAAGCGGAACAGTTACTTGAGCAGCCTTATGCATGGCAAGGTTTGAAACGTGCGCTGAAATCTGGAAAACTCAAACTCTCCTCTTTAGAACATATGTTGACCCTCACGGGCAGCATTTCGATTGAGCCTGAATCAATTCCGCTGAATATCAAGGTCATTTTACTGGCTGAACCAGAAGTCTATTACGAAATTCTGGAACTCGAGCCAGAACTGGGCAGCGTGTTTAAAATTCGTGCCGACTTTACCGATACATTGCAACGCAATGACGACAATGAACAAGCCTATATGCAGCTCATTGCCGACTACGTGCAAGCCGACAAGTTGTTGCCATTTGACCGCTCTGCCTTAGCTGCGCTACTCACGGATTCTAGCCGCCAAGCGGAAGACCAGAGTTCATTGTCTCTACATGCCTTAACTTTGGGTGACTTGATCCGCGAAGCACATCATCATGCTGCACAAGCAGGTGACAAAATGGTGGCAGACCAGCACATTAATACTGCGCTACAGCATCGCCAATATCGTTTGGGGTATTTGCGTGAATTGTATTGGCAAGATCTTTCACGTGGTACACAGCTGATTGAAACTCGCGGTCATCGTCTCGGACAGATTAATGCCCTGTCTGTCATTCACTATGCCGATGTCGAGTTTGGTTTGCCATCTCGCCTGACTGCCTCTGTATATCAAGGCGGTGGTGATATTCTCGATATTGAACGTAGCGTAGAACTTGGCGGTTCATTACATGCCAAAGGCGTATTGTTAATGTCGAGCTTCTTAAAAGCACATTTTGGTCGTGAACAGATTCTGCATTTCTCTGCAGCACTTGCCTTTGAACAAAGCTATGGTCAGGTCGATGGTGACAGTGCAACGGTGGCAGAACTCTCTGCACTCATTTCTGCGATTAGCCAATTACCAATCGATCAGTCATGGGCCATTACAGGTTCGATGAACCAATTGGGTCAGGTACAACCGATTGGTGGTGTAAACGCCAAAATTGAAGGCTTCTTCGATGCCTGTAAATTACAGGGTCTTACAGGCAAGCAAGGGGTTATTATTCCGCGCCAAAACATGCAACATTTGATGTTACGTCAAGATGTGCGTGAAGCTGTAGAACAAGGTCAATTCCACATTCATGCGATTGAAACCATTGATCAAGCGCTTGAAATCTTAATGGCACGCCCAGTTGGAATACTGGATAAAAAAGGTCGTTATAGCAAAGGCTCTATTTACGCTGGCGTCATGGAACAACTTGAATACTGGCAAGCCATCGAAGATGGCGCGGAAATTGAAGAAGAGCCAAAGAAGAAAAAGAAAAAATCCAAAAAGGACAAGAAAAAAGTCAAAGCACCCGCGGAATTAACCGATGAACTCTTGAAAGAAGGGAGTGAAGCAGTCGAAGTGTCGGCAAGTCAACCCAATCTGAATCGCTAATTCTCTACCATGTTGAATATGAAACCAGCCCTCGTGGCTGGTTTTGTGTTTTTAAACACACGACTACAAAATATGCAAACAAGCAATATACAATCGATAAGCTATTTTTTTTAAACATTTTTTTGTTATTGTAGAATGCGAAAAAATTCAAATGAAACTTGAAAATAAAATGTGCATGAATACGGCTAACAATGCACATCACCAACATATGACTGCATAAAATGGGGCAAGGATGCGCGAAACTGATCACGAAATTATTCAATTATTCAAACAACATATGCATCCTCTATCCTCCAAACTGACGGATATGTTGAATGAACATTTTTCCCATCAAACGGAGCGCAGAGGTTGTGGCTATACTCAAGCGACCCGCGTACTGGCTGACTATATCAATACGGCCAGACTCCCTCAGGATTTTAGCGATTTAAAATTATTTGACCAGTTTGATAGCAAAACCCTGAAAACTCTTCTAGAACAATCACAGTTCCAGATCTCAGATTGGCATAATCTCGATCAAAACCCTGCAGCTCAAGCACTGCCTGACTCAACGACCTCAGAACTTAAATCTGAAGTCCAACAGCACATTGTACTACAGCAACAACTACGTAATATTTCTGCACATGCACAACTGGAAGAAAGCAAACTGCTGTGCGACCTGATTAGCGACATTATTTTGCCAAGAAGTACCACGCAGACAGGCTTGGTTGCATTAACCGCCTTACCCGAGAAGCCGAAGGTTGGTTCATGCCCGATGGCGGAAAATTTTTTCCTGAAAATTGCCCATGGTCGTATGCTCAGACAAGGTGAAATCAATATTTTTGTCGATGAACAACAGCAGCCTATTTTATTGGAAAAACTGAATATGGGGGATAACCACTCCTGTATCAGTTTAAAACCTGTATTAATGAATGGCGTGTGTTTACCTGCGGGTTCTTTGTTTTCTGTGGATTACGACCGTGACTTGATTACAGACAAGACACCAAACCAGAAGTTTAAAGGTTTTGTAATGCCCTATTCTGCGATTAATGGTTTCTGGTTTTTACGCCTGACCACGCTTGCAATATCTCCAGAAAATCGTGCACGCGCATTTACCACACATTATCAACAACAAGTCGACAATGGATTGTTTAGCCCAGGAACAACCCAACTTCAACAATTACAGGATATTGCTTTAATGCAAATCCAAGGTTAACCCCATGCTTCAGGTCTGTTACTCTCCTCAGTACTATGCACAAACTCATACCAACAGTATGGAAAAATTAACTGCGGTTGCTGAAGCATTAAAACCTTTGGGCATTGCACAGTTTCATGTCCCTGAGCATTTACCGTTAGAGATTTTTAAGCAGTTGCATGCCCCTGAATATGTCGATGCCTTTCATACGGGTACACCTGAAAAAATGGCAACTTTTCAAGGCTTCAAACCTTGGAATACGCAACTCCGTGATGCAGTTTATCAAATCAATTCGGGGCAAATTCTTGCCGCAGAACTGGCGTGGAAACACCAAATTTCTGCCAATATTGCTCAAGGATTTCATCATGCCGTGTATGAGTTTGGCAGCTCATTTTGCACCTTTAATGGTTTAGCCCTGATTGCAGAGCAATTCCCAGACAAACGCATCTTTGTCTTGGATTGTGATCAGCACGGCGGAAATGGTACGGCGGAATTCACCAAACGCTATGACAATCTATTTAACTACAGTATTTATGGGCTTGCCTTTGGTTGCCCGACCTATGAACGTGCCGAGACAAGTCACGTACATAAACATAGAGGGAACTTTAGCCAGTATATTTTAGCGATTCATGATGCGTTCAAACGCGCTATGGAATGGAATGCAGATCTGATTGTCTATCAGGCGGGCATGGATTGTCATCAGGATGATCCTTGTGGATCTTCTTGGTTTAGTACTGAACTGATTGAAAAACGCGATGAAATGATTTTTCGGCTGGCAAAAAAGAACAATATTCCCTTGATGTTTGTCTTAGCGGGTGGCTATCAGGCTTTGCCCGAGTTGGTCGAACTGCATGTCAGTACCTTTAAAACAGCATATGAAACCTACTATTCCAAAACCTAAGCTACAAATAAAAATGCCAATGTGAAATCACATTGGCATTTAAAAAGTTCAGATTCTATTAAGAAAAATCTAGGCCTTTTTCAAAACCTTTTAATTCATAACGCGCCATCGCCAAGTTTGATTTAGAGCGATCAAGAACCAAATACAAGAATAAAGTCTCATTGGTATCTAATGGACGGATCAAGTGGTATTGCTTGCCTAAAGTAATCAAAATATCTTCAATATCATCATTCAGTTGCAAAGCTTTCGCTACTTTACGCTTAGAACGAATTACTTCTGTATTACCAGCCGCAGCAAGTTCTAAATCTACGCCATTCCCCTGAGTAGCTAAAGCAAGACCACTGTCGCTGTCTACCAGCGCTGCTGCTACAAAACCATCTAAACTTGTTAAAGCATCTAGACTAACACGTGCCATTTCTTGCTTCCTCTTGATATGGGAATTACCCCGTTAAAATTATTGCTAGGCGCAGATTTTTTATAGGCCAAGTTTTTTTCGTAATTTTCCAATAAAACTACGCAATTTGTGACGTTGACCAGATTCTACTTGTTTTGTATCTTCCTGAAACTTCACTTCATTTTGATCTACAAAACGCCCCAATTGCAGTAGAACAGCACAAGATACAAAATTCAATATCCGATCATGACTTAAATCTAAAAACTGTTTTACATCGCTTATTTTTGCACCATGCGAGAAACAAGCTGCCATTTTTAGGTATTCTTTACGCTTCAAATCACGTTCAAATTGTGGCCAAATCTCCAGTTTAAAATTTTGCTTCAGCGCTACATGAGGTAATTCCAAAGCGTTAGATTGATTGACCACTTTCCATAACCACGCTCTTAAATCATGCACCTCTTTGTTCAGCGTGACTTCTTGCACAAATTGAGCGGTCGCATAAGTCTGATTCAGCGTTGCATTAAATTGAATGCTTTTACCCGCTTCTACCCAAACACGCTCAGTCCGCGTATCAATCAGTGCCAGAAAACCTTGTGCATCATACAACTGAATAAATCCATTTCGAGGTGTGAAAATTTCAGTCATCACCCGTTCAAGCGAAACTTCAGCTTGAGGCTTATAGGACGGTGATATGACTGTTTTTCTCGGCTCCATCATCGGCATGGCAAACTTCATAGCACCTTCAGGCAATAACTTATCAGACAACCACTCATGTAAATGTTCTAAATCTGAAAAGGGGTAAAATAACTGATCACCAATAATACGCCCCGCATGTTCAACTTTTTTGACGAGACGCAAATACGCAATGCGCTGATCATTGAGCACCTTTTGAATGCCAGGTGCATTGAAGAACACATCATTGACCAGCAATAAATCAATTTTATTTTCTGCCAGATTGACCCATTTCACCTGAATCGAAGAAGGAAGTGCGAGTAATACCTGCGTTTTAATCTGATCTAATGTACTTAGACTTAATCCGAATACTGCAATATTTAAGATGTTCTTCATTGCCAATTAACCATAATTTTCAAGATTTAAAAACACATCCATGCACTACTGAACCCATCTTTGGGTACATCATTCATCTCATTCAAATAGATGCCACAGCGAAATCCATTTGAGCCAACGCTTCACTTAATTTTTGGAAGTGATAGCGCATTTGCCCAATTAACAAATCATTGTCCGTCACTGCAATTAACACCATTGGAAATTGAGGATGGTTCACCGCAGAAAGGAACACTTTTCCATTTTCTGCATCCAGTGTGATGGCTTGACAACCGACCAATTTAATTTCGGAAATAAACGCTGTAACCATCGCCATAATCGAACTACTGACTGCCGCAATTTTGCCGTGATTATCCAAATTCTTTTTTGAAGCTGTTGCCAACTCAAAGCCATCGGAAGAACACAGCATGACAAATTCAATTCCACTTATTTCATGCAAGAAGTTTTGCACTTGCACACGGCATTGCTCTTTAATTGCTTGCGGTATTTCACGTGCAAAGGACATGACTACTCCCCTTAATTCACAGCCAGCGTTTGGCATTCAAGCATGGCAATCAAGGATTCGATTAGCAGTAAAACATCATCTTTTACACGTGCATCTACAGCAAAAACAGGATAGTTTTTATGATGAATTTGCATCCAGTCACGATAAACCTTGAGCTTTAAGTCATCTACCTGATCCATATGAGTAATACCAATCACAATATTGGAACCATATTTTTCAAATGCACTTAAATAGAATTCGAGATCTAGCAATCGTTCTGCTCGACTATGATCGATTAACACCACAATGCCAATCGCACCTTTACAGACAATTGACCACATAAAATCGAAACGGTCTTGCCCTGGGGTGCCATAGAGACCTATCAGGGTGCCATCCTCTAAAGCAATTTCGCCATAATCGATGCCGACCGTCGTCAAAAGCTTAGAGTGTGCTTCAATATCGGTATTGACCGCTTCAGTACTAATGACATTTACGTCAGAGATCGCCTTAATTGCAGCCGACTTCCCTGCTCCCATCGTCCCACCAAAAACAATTTTGTACTGTTGCAAGATCATGAATCAGCTCAATTATTAAAATGTGATTTACCTCACATTATATATAAAATAACTTGCATAAAACATCAACAATCCAACATTTATTAAATTTTTTGTTACATATTCCCTTATTTTTTATAGGGTTTTTATCTTTACTATTTGAAGAAAAATTCTTCAAAAATTTAATAACCATCTGTTTTTAATAAAATTTTAATTTAAGAAATCTATTCCATAAATTTTATATTGGATTGGCATTTTTGTTCACCCTAAAGAAACACCATTTTTTCGACATAAATCACTGTATTCATTAGATTAATTTAATTTTAAAAAGGTTTATTTAATCCTATTTAATAATCATTTAACTGTATGATCGACTTTTATTACATCATATCGAATCAAGACCATCATTGAGCCTTATTATAAATAGGTTGGAATACTCATATTTTCCTACTTTTAACGATCAAGTCTAATTTGCATTTTCTTATATTTTTTTACTAACAATTACATATACTTAACATTTTTAGATCATTATTTCGTCATTTTTACTTTATATTTTGTCTATCCCTATGCGGATAAAACAACTAAAAGGAAACTTCTTATGAATAAATTACTTGTTGCTTTAGGTCTTGCTGCTGCTGTTACTTTGGTTGGATGTAGTAAAGAAAAACCACCTGAAACGGGTGCCACCACAGGTGAACATTTAGAAAATGCCGCTGAACAAGCAGGTCATGACATGCAAAATGCTGCAAGTGAGGCTGCTGCACAGACTGAAGCTGCGGCAAATGATGCTGCAAACAAAATTGATGCCGCAACAGACGAAGCTGCTGCTAAAACTGAAGCTGCTGCGAATGATGTAAAAGATGCTGCCAAAGATGCAACCGCTCATGTAGCGGGTGCAGTTGAACAAGGTGCTGGTGATGTGAAAGAGAAAGCACAACAGTAAGCTGACTGAACTCAAAAAACACCCTTTTATAGGGTGTTTTTTTATGATGAATCGTTAATACTTACAGAAGAATAATCAAAAGAAACCTAAGCCAGAACAAACTCATCATGCGTATATTAATTGCCTTAATTCATATTTCTCGATTAAATAATGAATATTATTTGCATATTTTTAAGCGCTTAGGCACAGTGAAATAAACATAAGGAGCCTAAGCATGTCATTATTAGAACGACTAGAAATTAAACATCCCATTTTTTTAGCCCCTATGGCAGGCGTTTCCACACCGGCACTCGCAGCTGAAGTTTCTAATCAAGGTGGATTGGGTTCTTTAGGCTTAGGTGCGAGTAGCATTTCTGCTGCACGCGCGCAAATACTCGCCACTCAAGCTTTGACTGATGCACCTTTCCAAGTCAATTTTTTCTGTCATCACAGTGAAAAACTAAATCCTGAGATTACAGCACAATGGCTCAACTACTTAGCGCCACAATTTGAGCACTTCAATGTGCCTGTTCCAGAAAAACTAGAATGTATATATCCAAGTTTTTTAGACCATGATGATTTTTTAAATCTTGTACTGGAAACTCGCCCCAAAGCGGTGAGTTTCCATTTTGGAATTCCGCATGCACATCAAATTGCTGCTTTAAAAGCGGCAGGTATTCTGACCATGGTCTCTGCCACCAACTTACCTGAAGCACAAGCCATTGAAGCTGCTGGTATAGACATGATTATTGCCCAAGGCATTGAGGCAGGTGGGCATCGTGGGATATTCAATCAGCATATTGATAGTGCAATTAAAACTTCCGATCTGGTTCAATTGCTCAGCAAAAATTGTGGTATTCCCATTATTGCCGCGGGTGGCATCATGAAAGGGCAACAAGCCCGCCAAATGCTACAACTCGGTGCCCAAGCCGTACAACTGGGCACGGCCTTTGTACAATGTAAAAGCTCAAATGCCAATACTGTGTATCGCAAGGCTTTATTTGACTCACCAATTACCCAAATCACGGACAGTATTTCGGGTCGTCCCGCACGTGGCCTAATTAATCAATGGCATACCGAAATTGATCTACCACTACGCCCTACTGTTCCTGCCTATCCCTATACTTATGATCTCGCTAAGCAATTACATGCTGCTGCCAGCCAACATGGCGAACATGGCTATGGCGCATTTTGGGCAGGCTCTAATGTGGCGCAAATTCGTGAACTGGAAGCGGCTGATCTCATCAACCAACTGGTCTTAGAATTGAGCCAAACTTTATAAAGAAAAGCCCAGCGAACGCTGGGCTTTGAATATGTGATGACTTTTAAACATCAAGTAAGTTAATTTGCTCGACTTGCACATCATGCATGGTTTGTCCTTCGTTTAAGAGCAAATTGAAATACTCTTCAACCACTTTAGCCTGTGCTGCTGTGGTTTCAACTTTATACATATTTTGACGGAACTCATTGCTTGCGCGTAGACCTTTGGTGTACCAAGCAATGTGTTTGCGCGCGATTCGGCACCCCGAATATTCACCATAAAATTGATACAACTCAGTAAGATGTCCGAGTAGAACCTCTTTCACTTCAGCAATTTGTGGCGCAGCCATGTGCTGTCCAGTTTTTAAATAATGTGCAATTTCTCTAAAAATCCAAGGTCGTCCTTGCGCGGCACGTCCAATCATAATCGCATCGGCACCAGTATAGTCCAACACGTATTGTGCTTTCTCTGGGCTATCAATATCACCATTAGCAATTACTGGAATACTAAGTAGTTGTTTAACTTCCTTAATTAAGCCATAACGTGCAGTATTTAAATACATATCTTCACGGGTACGCCCATGCAACGCCAATGCTGCAATTCCCGCCTGCTCAGCTCTTTGTGCCACGCGCATAATATTTTCATGACCGTTTAAGAAACCTAAACGTGTTTTCAGCGTGACAGGCACATCAACTGCTGCAACAACTTCATCTAAAATCCGTGCCACCAAATCTTCATCTTGCAGCAACGCCGAACCAGCGAGCTTATTACAGACTTTCTTGGCAGGACAGCCCATATTAATATCAACAATTTGCGCCCCATTGGCGACTTGATATCGTGCTGCTTCAGCCAAATCTTTCGGATCTGAGCCCGCGATTTGTGCCGATATTGGTGCCAGTTCCCCATCAAAATTCGCCCGATACAAGCTTTTTTTGCTCATACGCAAGGTTTTATCTGCCGTCATCATTTCACTGACCGCGTGTCCTGCGCCAAAGTATTTACACAGAGTACGAAATGGACGATCCGTCACACCTGCCATCGGGGCAACAAAAATAGGGGAATGCTTTGATTTATCAAACAATTCTTCAATTACGTTGTTTTTACTCAATTTTCACTTTCCCATATTCTCAAAGGTTTTACATCATTTTCAATCATTCTTAACTATTCTTTACGCCTTATTTGCGCCATAATCACCATCGTGGCGTAAATCTAACTTTATGGCGTAAATATGGGAACAATTGCAGAACGAACTACAGCTGATGGTAAAACTCGATACAGAGCTCAAATACGAATAACTCGTAAAGGCTTACCACCATTTATTAAAACAAGAACTTTTGCAAAAGAGTCGTTAGCCAAAGAATGGATTAAACGACTTGAAGCAGAGATTCTGGTCAATCCTGCTATTCTAAATCCAGAAGCTAAGGTTGTGTCAAAAACTTTAGAACAATTCATCATTCAATATTTAGATGAAATTAGTGATGAATTTGCCGATACCAAGTCTGCAGCACTTAAAAATATCTGTAATTATGATATTGCCCATAAAGATGCTTACACCCTTTCACGTCAAGATTTTTCATCATTTGCCATTGAACGACGCAAAGGCAATCCAATTGAAATGATAGATGGCGTTGCCCCAGCAACTGCATTAAAAGATTTATCCCATATTTCATCAGTCTTAAATCATGCAGAACTTGTATGGGGTGAAGATGTTGCTCATGCTAAGAATGAATTATCTCACTCACTTATCGGTCTAAAAAAAGCACGTATTGTTACTAAATCAAAGGAACGTGATCGTTTAATCACATCAGAAGAACTTCATATTCTGACCAATCACTTTTATAAAGGCTGGAAGCGAGTTCGCAATGCCATTCCTATGCACCTGGTCATGTGGCTTGCGATCTATACAGGTCGTCGTGAAGGCGAACTATGTGAAATGCGTTTAGATGATTTTGACAAAAAAAATAGTCAATGGAAGATCAGGGACGTTAAAAATCCAGATGGATCCAAAGGAAATCATAAGTTTGCACATTTAGAACCTAATGCCCTCCTCATTATTGAGGAATTACTTGAACCTTCTACTCGAAAAAGAATGCTCGAGCTGGGTTATAGTGATGAACTTTTATTGCCTGTCAATGTGCAGACAGTCAGTGATTATTTTCGTAGAGCATGTCGTTTAAATGGAATTGAAGATTTAAGGTTCCATGATTTACGCCATGAAGCTGCTACACGCTATGCAGAGGATGGCTTTACGATACCGCAACTACAAACGATTACATTACATTCATCATGGAATAGTCTTAAACGGTATGTAAATCTAAGAAAACGTGGCGAACGTTTAGATTACCAGACAGCTATTCAATTTGCTCGACAACAATATGACGATAATTATTCTAAATTTGCTTTAAAGCAAAGGTATGTATCAGCAGCTGATATTGCGGATGCAGAGGAAGCTTATTCTCAAGTTCAAACACCTGACGTTATAAATACTGAATTTTCTTTTATTAAAGAACAGTTGGAAAGATTTATGAAATCATTCCGCCCGACTAAAAGTGTTAAAGATATGTATAAAGAAAAATCCAATATACAGAACATATTTGCATGGAATGATGTGCAACAGTCTTTTGTGGTCCCATACATACAAAATGCTTGGGAAAATTGGTTTAATGATAATGGGACTATTGATTGGAAACAGCTTCCAAATGATACGACTCACTTTAGCATCAAAGGGTTAGACGTATTAAAAATTGAAGATGAGCGTGTGTACAAATGGGAAAAAGAAATAGAAAAATGGTTTGATATTACTAAATATTTTGATGCTGATATTTCAAATCTTATCAAAAAATAAACCCTCAATTGAGGGTTCCATTTTGTTCTGGCCAACTTTCATTTAATCGCCTGACATCAATGACGTGTCCATCAGCTTTTTCTGCCAAAAGCCTATATTCTGTTGTGCAACTTTCGAGTAATTCTGAGTTGGCAATGGTGTAGTTAATGATGGTTTGCTTGGGAGCACTGGACAAACGTTTGTTGGCTTCACTGAGTTGCTTTGACATGCTATCAGCTGAAAACTGAGCATTACGAGCATCAATATTGGCAGCTTGGATTTGTTTAATTGCATTTTGTTCAACCTCTATAATCTTAGCTGACCATGTTTGCATTATGGTTGCTTTTTCCACTTGAGCCTGATCAATTGCATCTTGATAAGGCTTAATAGCATCTGCTACTGCTTTAATTTTAACTTTTTCAGCATTTGCCAGTTTTCCAGCAAGAGAATTGGCATAAAAAGCATATCCAAAAATAAAGATCATCAAGACTAAAATGATGTATTTGTAAAATTTACCTAGCACGGCATCAATCATTTAAACCACCCCTTAATCATGGAAAGTTTATTTTTACGATCTTCAAAGCCGTTGTATCCACCATTGATGCGGCGCGTAATAGTTCTTAAATCATCTTGATCTGCCAATACGTTCAGCCCATTGTCAGCCCAGAACTTGCAAGCGACCATCAACCCGATGCTTGGGATTGCCACAATTTCAGGATTGTTCTCAAAGTCGATGCCAAGCTGTTGACCGTATTTGCGGTAGTTTGCACGGCCAGTCAATTGAATTGGTCCTCGACCTTTATAACGCACACCGTCGCCTTTGTTTACATTACCTAAGTCTTTTCGACCTTCATAAGCTGCACCTGAAGCAATTTCTTCCATATAGCGAAAATTTCCGCTTTCATGAGCAAGTTGAGCAAAGAAATGACAAAAGCGTAACTGCGTCTTGATTGAATATGTCTCTAAGTGCACATTTGCTGCTAATGCTAATTCAGTAGCTCGTGCAGGATTAGCACCAAGTTTTTGAAATACAGCTGTTAAAGTATTACGCCCAAGAATTCCATCAGCTTTCACGCCAACGGCTTTTTGAAGTTGTGTAATATCAAGAGTATTCATCAATTTTTCCCACCTTTACCATTACTAAGTATTGAAATAAAGGCAGCTTTGACCTCACTAATAACCTCGGATAAAGGCTTACCCTGCATCAGTGCAATGGACTGATAAAGAATGCCAATCCCTAATAATCCAAAAACTGCAAACATAAGCATCACAAAGCCTTGAGCCATGTGAGAATATTTTGATAATTCGTAATATTCAATAAATGCTGAACCGCCATAAAGGCTGACTGAAACGCTGAATAAAAACTTGCCTATAACACCCAAAGAAACTTGAATTTTTCCGTTTTTATCAATGTCACCACTTAATACCAGGGCAAGAATAGCCCCCACTACGGCAGGCACAACTTTGATGATCCATGGAATTGTGTTTTCTTGCATAACTTGCCCCGAAATAAAACTCTACTTTATTTCGTAGAGTTTTATTTAAAGGTGGTTATTTAGCGAACCTTACAGGGGGTTGATACTGCTCTAAAATTAATCTATCGTAATTTCATATAATTATTATCTTTGAGATGCGCATGAGTGTATTAAAAATTACAACATTTATTTTACTGTGTATTCCAGTAAATCTATATGCAGGGGTTTACAAATGGGTTGATGCAAAAGGTAATGTTACCTATTCAAGTAAGCCACCACCTAAGGGTGCTAAGCAACAGAATATAGAAACTTTACGATCGTTGGGTACAACCAGTACACCAGCACCTAAACAAACTTATCGCTCTAATTCATCCATTCCTGACACGTATGTAAATCACTATCAGGGCACTCGTCAAAATACTTATACTGTGCCTCGTCAGCCTACACGCTCTGCTGAAGATGAAGCATTAAGACAAAAAATTATTCAGGAAGCCAGCACACCTTATAAAGGAGCTGGTGGTAGATTAACGGCTAATCAGCAACGAACTTTAGCAGCAATGAATGGTGTAAATGTATCGAGTGGTGATAGTTATTCAAACTCAAATAGCTCCTACTCAGCACCAATGCCTCAACGTCAACCATCCACAATAACCAACTGTGATGGCGCAGGATGTTGGGGTTCAGATGGCACACGCTATAATCGTGGTGCAGGTGACACTTATTTCCCTTCTACTGGTGGCTCATGCCAAAATGTCGGCGGACAAATGCAGTGTAATTAAATTTTCTTATAATTAAAGCCGACTTAATGTCGGCTTTTTTTACTTTTGTGCTTTGTAATTAGTGGCTTTAACAAGCTCATCAATATAATTATCTATATCGGGTGGTAATTCTAACTCGACCCCCTTGTTTGATTTAATAATCGAAAAAAGCATATTCATAGCTAAAGCAAATGCACGGTCATTACTAGGTTGATCTTGCTCAAAACTTTTCTCAAGGCGAGCGACAATCTCCGCATTAAGGGAACGGTTCATATCTTTAGCAGAAGCAAACAATTTTTCTTTTAATTCTGGTGGCATACGCAACTTGTGTTGTGTCCCAGTATCTCTTGTTTCCATTGTTTTAAGACCTTTAAAAATATTTTTATATGATAGTCACCCAAATGGTTATTGACAAGTCACCAAAAGGGTGACAACATCAAGTCACCCAAATGGTGACTTGTGAGGTGTATAGTGGGTGACATTACAACAGAATGCTTAAAGAGAGAGCCAAGAGGTGAGCAAGCGATAAAAATTCGTTTCCCACCAGAAATTCATCAGTGGCTTAAAGAAACTGCTAAAAAAAATGATCGTTCAATGACTTACTTAGTACAAAGAGCAGTCAAGCTAATGAAACAGGAAATGGAGCTTTAAAAATGAATGCTTTAGTAAAACCAGTAGTACAAGTTGCAGAAAAGCAAACTGCAATTATTGAATATAACTCTATGCCAGTAATGCTAACTGAGCAATTAGCAAATGTTTATGGGACGGATGTTAAGAATATTCAAATGAATTATTCTCGTAACAGTGACCGATTTGTTGATGGAAAACACTTCTATAAAGTTGAGGGTAATGAACTTAGAGAGCTTAAAAAATCACTAACCCACTCTGAGTTGGTCAGTCCTAATGCACGCTCTATAATGCTTTGGACAGAAAAAGGGGCTGCACGTCATGCCAAAATTCTTGATACAGATACGGCTTGGAACGTATTTGAGCAACTTGAAGATTGTTACTTTGCTGTTAAATCATTTATAGAGTCACCAATCAATACCACTGACAAGAAATCAAATGTCCGTGAAGTTAGTAGTGCACTTAAATGTTGTTTGAGCATGGCAAAAATGATAGGACTAGAAGGTAATCAGGCAATTTTATCTGCCGATCGAGCTGTTCAAAAGATAACTGGTGAATCACCCTTGCAATTGTTAGATGCCACACATTTACATGCACCAGTGCAAGAACAGGTATTTACGCCAACCCAAATTGGTAAAATGTTAGAACCTAAATTAAGTGGTCAAAAAGTTAATAAAGTGCTTGTTGATTTAGGTTGTCAAGTAAAAGAAGGTGATATTTGGTTAATGACTGAAAAAGCCCAAGGCTTAGGTGAATTGTTTGATACAGGTAAAAAACATAATGATGGTGTACCAGTCAAGCAACTCAAATGGTATCAATCTGTGGTGCAGTTGGTCAAAGAATCCATGGTTTAAGTTTTATGATTTGGAATTAAACAATGATTAATTTTGACAACAAAAAAGCCCAGAACTTTGGTCGGTCGGGCTTGGATGTTAGTCATAACAGTGAGAAATGAACTATGAATAATATAACCCAATTCACCCAAGACAAGCAAGTTCAAGTCAGTGAGCAACAATTACGAAGTTTGCTTGAATTTGTACGTATCGCAAATAATCGTTTTGATGAAATTTCAGCATTAACAACTGTAATTGCTGAAAAGTCAGAACTATCTCCAACAATTAAAACTTTGGCACATTTAGCTTCATCAATAGCAAATAACTTTCAAGATATTTGTGTTGAAGAATTTGATAACTTCAAAGAACGCTCACCAGATTTGGTAAAGTTTTTTGCAGAGGAGTTGGCAGCATGAATGCGATTGTTCCTGTACAAATTAAAACGATGACAAGTTTGGAAATTGCTGAACTTGTTGAAAAACGCCATGACAATGTTAAGCGTACTATTGAAACGCTTGTAAACACTAGCGTTATTGTTCAACCTCAAATTGAGGATGAACAATCTACTGATAAAATGGGTCGTACTCGTACTACTCAAGTTTATGTATTCACAGGTGAACAAGGTAAGCGTGATTCTATTATCGTGGTTGCCCAACTTTGCCCAGAATTTACAGCTCGCTTGGTAGATCGTTGGCAAGAACTTGAAGCTCAAGTTGCTCAACCAGTATTTGATATTTCAAATCCTTATCACCTACTACAAGCAATTGAAACTCAGGCAAAACAAAATATCGAGCTGACCCAAAAAGTTGAAAAACTTGAGCCCAAAGCGCAAGCACTCGATACCATTGCTGAAACAGTACATACCTACTGTATCCGTGAATGTGCCAAAACAATTGGAATAAAAGAAAAGGATCTCATTAATCTTTTACTTCAAAAAAAATGGTGTTATCGAGATGCTGAAAAGAAATTACAACCACATGCACAGTATGTGTTGAATGGTGTTTTTACCAATAAAGCATCACCAGTAATCAAAAATCAAAATGATGGTCAAGAGCGTGTATTTTTACACATGCGAGTGACAGCATTTGGCTTGACTAGGATTACAGGTTTAGTAAATAAGGAAAAACTCAAATAAAATCCAATAAAGAAGCCACCGCAAGGTGGCTTTTCCCTTTAACGATTAAACGCAAACCCACCTTGCTCCTCAGCACCTTTCTGCCGTTTAGTAAGGTATACACCTCCATCACCAGTTTCTTTTGCTTTACGCTCAGTAGCTTTATAGCTTTGCATAAGGTTCATGCGACTAATTCGCATCTTTGGATTTTTCTCGGCAGTTTTTGCATTAAATTCCAAAATTTCAGTCCATACTTTATTCATGCCATCACTGTCATCTTCTTGTCGAGCCACCACCCACTTGCGCATCAACTCACGTCGATGATCTTCCAGCTTAGTTCTATATTGGAAAATCGCAGACCGCCCCTCGTATGAGGTTCTTACCGATGCCGGTGAAAAACCAATGGCTTGAGAAAATAACTCAACCCCTGTCACATCCTCAGGGTGAATCACATCCTTATTTTTAGTTAATACACCTTCATCAGCATAACGGTAAGACTTCATCGCATTTTTAAGAAAAATCGGCAGCATAGTCTCTATACCACGACCGTAATCACCTTCTTGAATTTGTTGCAAGCCTTTTACTGTACTTGTGCTAATACCTACGACTGGTCCAAGTAATGCAGATTGCATTGCAGTTGCCCAATCTGCACCTTCAAGTCCTTCCTGTACGTCAGGAATAATTAAGTTGTTTAGACCGACTCGACCTGATAAATCCACTGGGCTGAATACGCGAGGTACACCACCAAATACCAAATCAGCAAACTTAGGATGAATATCTGCCAACCAGTTTCGGATTACAATTTCCAACTCATAAGGGTCTTCCTCGTCGCCATCCGCAGCACCAAAGAACGCCACAGCCCAAGCCGCAAAAAATGCAGCAGAACCGAGTTTACTTTTCTTTGCGATTAAAATAGAGGCAGTGAAAAGCATTCCTGTAATTGGTAATCCAATTGCACCAGCTGCCAAAGTCGTCATACCCAAAATACCAGCCAAAGCACGACGAGCCTCTTTTTGTTCCTTAGGATCGAGCGCATAAATTGACTGATGGGCATTGCGTACCAAGGTATAAATCATATTCTGAGCATATTGTTTAAATAGTAATACCACTTTTGCAATATTACCTTGCATAAAACGTGCTCGGTTTCCTGTTGAATAATCAAAATGACCTTTATATACAGCATCGATTGCTTGTTCAAAAGCTTCACTGTGTGTTGCCTTTGAACCATTAGTATTAACATGCTGACGTGCTAGACGATAGGCTGCAATGAAAGTTACTTCACGGTTAAACCGTTCTGCATGATGAAACATGCCACTTGCCAAACGCATAGCTGGTCGGAAATACCACATCACCTTACTATCTTCACCTTGAGCAATACCTGCTAAATCATGAGCCTGCGTAACATCAATCACACCACGCTTTACAGCTTCTTCATACGCAACTAGTTCATCACCTTTTAATATTGATGCAATATCTGGGTTATAGATATCACCAACACTATTTTTAAAGCCCTCTAAGCTTGAAAAGTCTGGCGTTTTATATCCACTTTTTAAACCAATTCCAAAGTCTTGTGATGCTTTTAATAATTCCTTTCCAGCTTTATCAAAACCCCATTTCGCACCCATGATTGGATAAGCAATCAAAGCTGTCTGAGATAAATTGACCATGGCAGCAGCGGGAGATAATCCCATGTAATACATGAAACCGACACTTGTAAGAAAACTTGATAATGGATTCCCTTTAGGATTCATTAAAAGTTCATGTCTTTTTTCCATTTCATCAATAACATCATTAGCAGAATTCTGGTCATAGCCAACACCTTTTTTAAATTGATCTTCAGAATACTTTTTCATTTCATCAAGTTGTTGAGCCAATTGATCGCCATAACGCAACTTCCCTAAATAATTTGCACCACTAAACATATGTTGTGCAAATGCCCGACGTGCATCATTGCTAAAGCCTGCTGTACCCTTACGGTGAATCCCATGTTTTGCCCAGGATAAATCAGGCATAGATGATAGATATAATTGACTTAGAGTATCTTCAAAATCAGCTTGTGATTTTGCATCCAAACCCAAATTTCCCACCTCATCAAAAAGATCAGACATGAATCCACGACCAACGCTGTCACGACTTGCATTGAACTCCGCATCTTTTTTTACGTCATCAGCCTTATATTGTGGATATTTTTTTATTAACTCTGCACGAACCGATTCAGCTTCATTTTTAGTTTCAGCACGACTAACAACCTCAGCCTCACCATTTTGGTTACGCAGTACCACCACGTATTTACCAAAACGAGCTAAAGGAAAATAAACACCTTTAATTTGACCAAAAGAACCCTCTATTTTCTGCAATAAATCTGCTTTTTTCTGGCTGCTTAAAGCTGATCGCAAAATGCGTTCTCTAATCGCTTCACGAACTTTGGCATAATGCCCACTATAGGCATTTCGAGCCTTTTTATACATTGCCTGTGCTTCAGGGGATAAATTATTATACGCATGGAGTAATTGTTGATATTTAACTTTATTATCGCCCTGTTGGTATGGTTTAGCAGGGTCAATTTGAGCTAAAGTTGCATCATGCATTACATTTGCTAAAGCTTCTTCATCCTTTAATTTAGACCACTCACGTACAATATTATCCGCTTCAGCAGCAATATCATTCTTATCAGCATCCATCTGAGCTGCAAGTTCATTATATTTATTTAGTGGTGGTAATAATTTTCCATAAATCTCAGTTAAATGTCGGCGACTTAAAGCTTGTAAGCCGAATTTCAACCAATCGACACCTTTTTTATTAATCCAGTCACCTGTTTTGGGCAAATTTTTAAACCCATTAGCGATACGATTGGTAATATCATCATAGTTAGAACTACGGCTAAATCTAATATCTGAACTTTCACTATTAAATGTGCCTTTATTCCCCTCAGCCATTTTTACTTGATTAGGCTCTAACGCAACAATATATTCTTGATTTTCAAACTGATGAACAATTCCCTGATATTTCCCAGAAGTTGTCGCTTCTACAACTTCATCACGTGAAACATTACCTGTAGTTTTGAACGCATTCCGAATGTTTACAAATAATGGAAGTACAAAGCCATTTTCCCCACGGATATTGGCGTATACATCTGCTGTATCAAAACTATCAGTTAAGTAAATACCATCACCTAATATGCCATGGCCTTGTTTAAATTCATTAAACTCAGATGCTGTACCATGATATACAACTTTAGGTTCTCCATTTTCATCTAATACCTGTGAAGCATTTGCTGCATCATTTTCCCAATCACCAAACCATTTCTTAAATTCTGGTGTGCGGACTTGTAACCATTGTTGTTCTGAAAGATTGGTCTTAGCACCGTTTGGTGCTGTCATCCATTGATTTGTACCATGATATTTTTGACGAATTAAATCCAATGATGATTGATGTTTAATTTGCCCAATCATACGCTCTGATAATGCAAGCATATCATCAGGATTCAAATTAAGATTGATACCAAAATTATCAAACACCCATGCTTTTACATGCGAAACAATATTGTTAATCAACTTTTGCAGTGCATTCCGTTGAATCACATTCCGTTGTTGCATAGTGGATGAAAGAGTTAATAAATATGGTAAGTATTCAAGCTGCTGACGTTCAGAGCCTTGTTCACGTTCTGCAAGCATCTTTGCAGCTAAAGCAACAGGATTACCCTGCTCGACCAATTTATTAAATTGATTCATCAATTCATTATATTGTTTTTGGTTCATCATGTTTTGAAAACCAGCATGACCACCCAACTCATGTAAGAATGTTGGTACTGTGCTTTCAGCAGTCAGATTCGATGCAACGAGTACCGCTTTACCGTTGTAATAGAAGCCCTCAACACCTTCAACCTGATAATCCTGAATAATCTCAAGCTTACCTTGTCGTTCAAGCTCATCAATGGTCTCTTTACCAAAACGATCAATCAACACGTCTCGTACTTGTTGAGTTGTAGAACCTGAATTACTTTTAGTGCGACGGCTATAAAGTGGAGTATCAGAATTGTTCTTAGATGAAAATTCTTGATTTTTATATTTACCAAAATAGCTTCGATCAACTACAGCCTTACGAGCTTCTGACAAAAACATCATCAAATCGGCATCATTGTAACGTGAAAGGAATTTATCAAAGCCACGATCACGGAACCACTGACGAATATATCCAATAACTTCTTTTAGTTTTTGACGTACAAAAGGACGTGACTTGGCATTTTGTGCAACAAAAGCAAATAGCTCAGAAACCAAAGCTTGCTGAACATCTGATTCGGTATAAATTTCATCTTTAACACCTTGAGTGTATGGTTCAATATATGCACTTTCAAATTGCTGCATATCCACGCCATTATCTTTTGCTATTTTACGAATACCCTCAAGCTTACCCAGAGCATTAAATAGCTGTTGAAATTTGGTCTTATACTCATTTCCAAATAGCTTTTGAACACCAAAATGCCCAACAATTTCATGGGTTAATAATTCCTCATAAGCATCAAATGTAGTAAGCTGTTTATTGCTATCCCCATAAACCTGATCAGCAACCACATAGAGCGTGCCATCATGCCAAACACCGCTTACATCATAATTTTGGGTTTTGCCATTTTCATCTTTGTAGGTTGCATCATTTTGTATGACTTTCGGAAGATCGCTAAAACTAGAAATAACCTGAACACTAAACCCATTGGAATTCACATTCCCGACTTTGTTGACCCCGATCCTATTATTAAGACTGACATTGATACGCCCCCTAGAAGACGCATCTTGTGTAGCGGACATTTTGAGATGTTGAAGAATAGAAAGGACTCTACGAGTAGCACTGACAACGGATAAGGGAGTAAAGGTCGTGTCTAATGGTGAAGCACCTCTACGCTCGTTATCAGGTTTTAATTTGTCACGACTATAAAGTTTAATCCCTGTTTCTGTTTCTTCTGTTTTTAGTGTATCAACCAAATCAGAAAACTTTGCATTGATTGCTTTGCGTTCTGTACCAGTAGGAAATGGTCGCTTAAAACCCCATGGGGTAAAAATCGCAGCACTCTCAGGGCCAAAATTCAGAAACGGACTGTAGCCACTATTTTGAGAAATTTTATCTTCTACATACCCTTGGAATGCACGTGCTGTCATTTCAGGAGTAGTAATCCAATAATCTGTACCGCGTCCCTGATCTAACTCTTTTGCGTTCATAGCAAAATCCGTTGGTATCATTTTCGCTTTCTCTGTACCATTTTGAGCTTCTGCCAATAGTTTGAGGCGTTGGGCATAGGTATTCATGTATTGACGTAATCGGTCTAGTACACCCTTTTGTTCAGCATTAAACCCTGATCTACCACGGACAGATTTATAAATCACACTTAATTTATCTAGGGCATCATTAGACCAACGTGCACCACTAAATATATTTCGACTATTCTTATTATTGTTGTGACGTATTTCCGTAGTAAGTGCCGTACCTGTAAGCAATAACTCAGCAACCGTATCAAACTCAGCCAGCTGTTCAGCTGAGGCAGCTTTGTTAAAGCGCTTGTAATATTTAGGATCAAGCTCACGATTAAGATCAGCACGTAACTTATCTAATTGATCTTTTAAGTTGTTTCTCGCAGAACTAACGAAGCTTTCAACCTTAACAGTATCTTCAATATAGTTTTCAGATTTTCTAAAAATTGTCTGTACCAATTGTTTATAGGCTTCTTGCACATCTTCACGAACATTTGATTTATAAGAGAATCCAGAAGTGACGCTCATATCTTCAAAGTGTTTTGCAATCTTTAATGATCGACTGCCATCCGCGTTCGTTACCCATTCAGATGGGGCTTTGCCATCTTGTCGACCAAAATAGTGATCTAATGCATGCCACCATTCATGAGCTAATGAACCTGCGCCATTCAATTTGGTCAAGTTAATCACAGCACGTTCGGGTTCATAGTGCGCCTTTGCACCACTTAATCCTTGCCCTCTGGCACCAAACGCTAAAGCGAGTTCCCCATTTAGGCTAATTGCTGCAGGTGGGATATTTAAAATCTCAGCCAAGTCCATGAGACCATCAAAGGCATCATTTAATAGCTCTTGGCGTTCTGACTGATTATTCCAGTTCCCAAATTCAACACCACGGAAACCAAACACACGAATAAAATCAGCATCTTTAGCATCACCTTTACGGCGATCTAGTCCTTTTCTTACCGTATTTTCAGGTCGAGGAAGATCAATTTCCCCAAAAGTTGTATTGGTTTCTAGAATTTCAATCGCATGGATTGCCATATATTTCATAGCATCTTCACGTGTTTGAAATTCTTGTTCAACAACTTTAACGCGCTTCCGATCACTAATTTCACGATAGATAGAAAAGCTATCTTTTCCAGCAGCCCACACACGATGCTTTTGAGCTACAGCTAGAATTGGTAGTGCAAGTTCAGCATCTTTTTGGGAATCAAAAAATTGTTTGCCTAGTTGCTTGGCATTCCCCTTCCAATCCTTTTTTCTTGTATCCGTGATAATCCATTTACCAACTTCATTTGGATTACTTGAGGCAGCAATTTCAGTAATCTCAAATCGCTTGGCCCAAGTTGGACGATTGTCCTTTGTAGTAGTGCCAGAGGTTTTGGGGCCAGTCTTCACTGAAGTATCTTTACGAGCACCACCAATTTTTTCACCAAAATCTTGAATCGTTTCTTTTTCAGATGTTGGAGCTGTCTTCTTTAAGGCTTTTGTAGGCTCTGATTGTTCTTGCGCTGTTTCACTTCCTGCAATAGCTCCTCGTCCTGATCGTCCACCGCCAACTGTGCCAGTGTCTGGTTCATTAGGTTGCGGGCTAGTGAAGATGTCTTGTTGCTTTTCGGTTTCTTGTCGTCTGACTTGTTCATGTGTAGTCCTTAAAATTTCTGCGCCAGTAGGGTCATTCTCACCAAACAAGTTGACACCCGACTTAGTGGAAAGTGCATTATCAATATAATATTTAAGTGCAGTAGCAACTTTCTCACGGCTTCTTGCACGAGTCAGTTTATCACCTGAGTAAAAGATTCTTAGAAAGTCTTGTGTAACTTGATCAATTTCACCTGAAAAAATATCACTTTGATTCATTAAATCAAAAACAGATCGACCTTCTCTGCGGGCCTTTTTAATAAGATTTACAGCTTCCAATAAGTTAGCTGTAATATCCACATCTTTCGAGATGACGCCCTGATCAATCATTTCAAGCATATTTGCCCAAAACCCTGAAACATCCATTAAGGCACCACCAATCGCCTTAATATTACTGTCAGAACTTTCAAACAAATCAGAAATTAGAGTTTGATCACCATAGGCACGCGCAACCAAGGATGCTTGAATACGACGTAAACCTTTTTGGGTCAAAACACCATCTGCACCTAATAAGCTACCTCGCTCATTCGATGATGCAATTCCATTGACATAGGATTTAACAAAGTTTCTATTCTGTGCAGAGTCAATTTCCCCACCATAAAACTGATGCAAAATAGAACCTAATTTTGCAGCATCGGATTTCGCCTGTTCAGTATCGCTCAACTCAAGTGTGGAGCGTTGGTTCGCCTCACCTGTATAAGCAATGCGTTCTGCAGAAGTCATTGGTGTAATACGCTCACGTACCAATACAGGCGCTGTCATACCATCAGTGTTATAACCCTGCTCTTTCAACCACTGTCGATAATGCTCTGCCTTACCTTCCATATATGCCTTAGTAATCGCCATAGAACGACCATTACCACTTTCAACAATGTTTTCCACTGAAACAATTGGTGCTCCATCAGAAGCGTTCGGGTTTTCACCAAGCAATAATGGATTTAGCTGATTCGCAATTTCCGTAATTTGCAATTGTGATGCAGCACGAGTACGGTCTCTTGGTTGTAACTCTTGAGGATAATTAGGATTAATCTGTCCATTAGGATTATTTGATGTGATTAAATCTGCAGCTTCGACTAACTTATGCTGCACCTCAAAAGAACGTCCAGTTGCTGTAGTCACAACTTCCTTTTTATCAGCAATACGATCTGATTTAGGTTGAACTTTTTCACTGACTGGACGCACGGTATCATCATTATCCAACCAGCTTTTAAACTCATCTTTTGATAATGAACGAATAGGACCAACTTTCCATCCTGGATCAAAATTAGATTTATACGCTTGCTCAGCCTCTTCTAGACTTTGATACCCAAGCATAATTTTATGCTCATCAAATTGATCATTATCTTGATTTAATTGATCAACGATAAAGACACGTTCTGATTCAGGGTTCTTGCCTACATACACATCTAACTGTTCTTGGTCTGCCCCTTTGGTTTTTTTGATATAACCATAATGGTCACTCATCGTGTGCGACCAGTCACTACCATCAGGGTTTTTACCACTACGTGTGGAGCCACGTGGGTTTTCTACAGCAATATCTAAACCATGAACCTTAATGTGGCCTTTTTTATAATTGCCCGCTTCAATTTGTGCTTGTGTAGGTTCTGGTAAATTATTGCCAGAACTGGTTGCAGCTTCATTTGCTGAAATGTCAATTTGCTGCTTTTTCTGCTCATTCAGCTGAAGCATTTCAACTCGATTTAACTCACTATTTAAGTTGGTTAACTCACGTCTTAATTGGGCTTTTTGGGCCACGCTTGTTTCTGCATCAAACTTTTGTTGGGCCTCTTGAATACGTGTATTTAAATCAAGTTTTTCGGTCTCAATATCAGATGCTGTGGCTGTACTTGTATTATTGCTAACTGCACCACTGTTGCTATTTTCCTGAGATTGTAAAGAACTCAATAAATCAGGTTGCGTCGCAGCCTGTTGGCTTTCACCCAAAAAAGTACGGTAATCTGTAGGTACAGAACTTAATTGCTGACCATCTTCCTGCTCAGCTGAGTAAGTTAATAATCCTGTTGATGTCACTCCACTATCTACAGCCAAAGCCGCTGCAGATGACATAGGGCCATCATTAGGATTAATACCCATCTGCTGTGAAGGTGTTTGGCTGGCTGGTGGTACAGAATTCAACAAATCATCAAAGGCTGCTTCACTGCCATAATCACCATCAAAATAATTACCATTCGGTGCTGGTGGTGTATCTGGGCTGACTGGATTACCAGTTGCTGCACTGCCATAATCAAAGCCATTATTGTTTAATAAATTATCAGCATCCATTGATGGTTGATCATAAACAAAAGCTGTGCGACCTTGGTTATCCCCCTGTGGCGCATTTTCACGTGGGATATATTCACCAGTCAATGCACTATCTGAACTTGAGCCTGATTGTGATGGTGCTGATGGTAAATTAGGTGAACCTGATTGTTGTTGGCTATCTTGTGGCCCTGTGTCAGATCGACTATTCCACCAATCACCAGTTTTACCCGCACCACTGACTGTACCGCCCATTGCCATACCAGCCAAAGTACCCATGACTGCTGCATTTTCAACACCATCATGCCAAGGCTTATCTAATGCCAAGTTTTGTAAAATTTGCTCTGAAACGGATTGAGGTAATTCTTCTAAGAAGCCTTCTGAAATTGCACCTTTGATCACAGCAGTTGGAATTGCCCTCATCGGTGTCTTAGCAATTTCTTCACCCACTTGTTGCGTGGTTAAACGCCCTGTTTGCATGGCTGTATCAACATCTGATAAGCCCATTTTCTGAGCAAGACGACCACCAGCATAGCCAAACAAGCCACCAAGGGCACCAGTAGCCACACTTGCTAGAGACTGATCTGCGGTTAATCGTCCATCTACAGTTTCTTGGCGAATTTGTTCAGCTTGGCTACCTGCCATAGCAACACCTTCACCTACAGAACCAGCCACAACAGGATTGGCTATACCAGAGGCACGACCTAATAGGCCACCAACTAGCATTGAAGGTAAAGATTCAGCAACGGTATTTGTGATAAGTGATGGGTTGTTGATGGCATTTTTTGTTATATCAACAGCATTGTCGAATTTTTTACCAACCTTTGTTGCGAAGTCGTCCCCTTCCTCAATTTTTCGATTGCCAATATTTGCAGAATCTTTTAATTGTTGTTGGTATTGCTCAGACTGCCAACCTGTCATTACATTTTTGGCAGCTTTTGGGTCGTAACCAAGTTTTTCGGAAAGTATTTTACCTGTGGCGCCATCGGACATCATGTCACTTAGACCGACTGCTAACTCACCTACGGCTACCGTACCCTTGCCAAGAAAGGAAACTGCATGATCTTTTGCTTGACCAAGAAAACCTTTATCTTTCTTTTCTTTAGGTTGTGAAATTTGACCATTATCCCAATCTATCTGATTTGGTTCTTGAATAGTTCCTTTTTCCCAATCGATTTGGTTTTGATCTGACATGACGCACTCCTAATTTTATGCGTCTATCATGGTTTTTATTTAGAATTTGGTCGAACCTTACAGGGGATAAAAAACCACCCTAAGGTGGTTTGAGAAATTTAGTCTTTTAACTGTATATAACCACCGCTATAAAGATCTATATTCTTCAAGTCATGGCCACTCTTAGAAGACTTAGCTGGTTTATTTTTAGCACAGCCTTCAACCTTTAAAGGAGGTAATAACTTGTTTCGACTCAACATTTCCACCTCCTTCTGCACATGACTTAAATTCTTCATGATCAATCAATCCCATTTAAGAATGAAACGATATCGTCATTACTTATATTTTTAATACAGTAGTCAGTAACTCTCTGACTTGTATTGGAAGTTGTTTTCATAGCTGTAGATTTGCCATCAACACTAACTTCTAATACATATAAATTACCCTTTTTATCTGTTTTTTTCCATCTTTTTATATCATCACTACCAATTGTATATTCCCAATCCAAGAGGTTAGAGTCGATATCTGCGATAGCATTGATAACATCTAAAGCAGATTGAAATCTTTTAGTTTTATCTACATGCATACACTTATTAATAACTTTTCTTAACTTATCTGGAATGTGGGGAAGATATTTTTCCCTGTCAGGAAAGGTTCCATTTTTTAAAGATTTTATGAAATTTTCTTGTGAACCCAACATATCCCATTGTTTATAAAACTCCGCATCCCCACAACACATTCTATAAAGCGATACCCCGACTTGATAAATATCAAAAGTTCTATCAAAGCTTAAATCCCCTTTAGAATACCCATCTATAAACTCAGGAGGAATAATTCTTGTATAAACTGATGAGACCCATGCAACTCCATCATCATTTACTAACTGTGTCAGTCCAAAATCAGATACCATTGCTTCATTTCGATCTGAAAGCATTATATTATCTGGTTTAATATCAAAATGAATTAATCCCTTCGAATGTATATTATGCAAACCACTTAAAAACTCAACCGCATATTTAATCACTTCCCTAGCAGTTAATTGTTTTTTAGCTAATAGACTTTTAATAGTCCCATTTTTATAAAATGGCATTGCTATATAGATATTTCTATCATCTTCACAAGCATAATAAAGCTGTACAACATTTGGATGAGAGCTTTTAAATAATTTTCTTGCCTCATCATAAAAATCGTTTAGATCTACAATTGTCTCATCATCTTTTCGATATTCAATTTCTTTAATTACCACTTCCCCATCAATATTTTTATCATGGGCTAAATAAACTTTTGAATTCTTACCTTCAGCACCAATTTCTCTAGTTTTTTGAAATGATACTATTGCTTTTTGACATGGATACATCATAGTGCTGCTCCATAGCCTACTAATGCAGCTTCTTTACTTTCAGAATTGGTACATAAAGCCCATCTGTTAATTTTCGCATATTGAGATTTACTTTTTAATAAGTCTCTATAAAGTTCTTTATTAATATCAAGTTTTTTTGAAATTGACATTAGCTGACCTGTAAAATAACTATTAACACTACTACTAGAAAATGCTTCTTGAATAACACCCTCAATATGTAGCCGATTAATGTTTACGTTTTCAGAGACTGTTTCAGCAATTCTTATACCTGCAACTTGAATATCATATTCTCGAATAATATCAAGCACGGTATTTCGGACATATTTTAATTTAGCTGGAAAGTCTAAAGCTAATGGTATCTTTATAGTTTCGACGTTAAGTATATCAGCCTCACTATCTGTATAATCAATAACTACAAAAGTAACTTTTTTGGGTTCAACCCTAATGCCTAGAGAATTCATACGAATTTTTAAATCCTATAACTTATAAAGTATTACGTTAACTTCGTAATTTTTCACATAATATCACCCAAAAAAACATTAGCAATCTGATTTATGGGTGATGTTCAATATTGAACTAACTCTAGTTGCTTACCGATATTTCGCAGGAACTTTATTTTAGAGGGTAGAAAATACAAGATATCCTATCGGCTGTTAGTTGAGCAATTCATACTCAACACAGTCATTTCTATTGCTGAACCCAATTTTCACCATCCCAAACAGCAGTCTTACCACCTACCTTTGAAATTGTACCCACCGCTCGTTGTGGAGGATTCCCTTGTGGCGTATCAACAAATTGCCGTGTCTGAGTATCAAACAAACGTTGCGGTTGAGTGAGTGTTCCTCCAGCTTTGTCATCCCATTCCTGACCACCACCCACAGTCATATAACGGTCTTTACCAGTATCTGCTTTATTACCTGCATAACGATTAATTTTTTCCTGAATTGATTTACGATCTTCATCCGATTTCGCAGAATCATATTGTTCATACAATTTCTCTAATCGTGCTGAGTTACGAATGCCAAAACCTTTTTCAGTGGCATTAAGATTAAATTCTCGATTCGCTAAATCATTGGTTGCTTGGAATTTTTGTGCATCAAAGCCTAAATTTGCATTAAATCGGTTATTAGTACCTTGCTCACCTAGTTCCGTACGATAGTTCTGTCCAGCTTGTCCCATGGCTTCACGCTGTAAAGCAGCAACGTTGTTCGCATCGGTGGTATAACGCTGATTAGCACGATTATCTTCACCTTGTTGTAGATCGGATAAAGTACGGACTTGATTAGCCGTTAATCCTCTTGCCCCTGCAACCGGTGTAATTGCTGCACGAATTACAGCTTGACGTTCTGCTTCCTGCGCTTCATTACGTTGAGGTGCTTGTACTGGATTATTGCCATAACCTCGCATACCCAAGCCTAAATTCATTTCGCGTTGAGCAATTGCATTTTGAATCTGTTGTTCAGTTGGTCCCATTTCTTGAGTATTGGCAAATAAATTTGCTACCCCACGCGGGTCATTCGCTGGCTCAACTTTGAATCCTAGTCTTTCACCCTCTCTAATGCCATTTGCACGCGCTTGGGCTGCTGCACTAGGATTAGCATAGCTAAAGCTGTTTCCTTTTTGCTGAATAGCATAAGGATCAGAGTTCTGTACAGAGTTTGATGGAGTCTGAGCTTCAGGCTGTGTTTGTGTAGTAGGTGGTGTTTTATTATTACCAAATGGATTGTTTACAACAGTATTTGGCTTATTTTGTTTGGTATTAAATTCAGGTTGAGCTGCCTTTGCTTCACTTGCAATACGTTGTTTATCAGCATAAAAGCGTCCAGCTTGTCCAAAAGTTAAGGCATTACCCAAATCTGATGCATAACCTAATCCTCTGATACCGAAGTCTTTAGCAAATCCTTTTGCTGTACCTAAATCTTCAGGTGACTGATCACCAAAACCAAAACGTTCTCGATAATCCTCACTTGGTGTAGCAGCATTTGCAAATAGAGAGGATGCAGCACCTAAATAACCAACACCTTTTACAAGCTTGCTATTGTTGACAAAGTTTCTTATACCTCCGCCACCCCCCCCACCTTGTGTTGGTGCTGGATTACTTGGACTTGCCGATGGTGAGCTGGTTGTTGAAGGTGTAGTTGATGTTGCTGGAAGTTGACGATTAATTGGTGTTACATCACGCATTTGTGGCCCACCAACTCTATTTTGTTGTGCACGACGAATATCATCTGCACTTGGGTAGGCACTTGGTACCAGTCCACCATTTGCAAAAAATAACTCAGGTTTATTTTGACCAGGTTTAAAACCCAATTGAGGTTGATCAACAGGCATGTGCGTCTGATCCTTCATGGCATTAAGTGTTTGCACACCAACTGAATGAACTTGGTCAGGCGAGAGTTGGAACTCACCGTTACTGAGATTAACTGGTGTGGGACTCCCCATATTTTTTAAATTATTGGTACCAATCTGCTGAGTAGAATCAGCAGGCATAATATAGCTACCTGCTGGAACATTTTTTTTAATATCATCAGAAGTGCCAGTACCTGCACCTTGAATTAGTCCATTTTCATCTTGCTTTGAACGTTTTTTTAAGCCGTACATGACACTTATTCCAATATAAATATCATGTATATTTAATCAATACAGGCTGTAAGCGTTAGCCTTACAGGGTTAGTAGCTATAGTTGTGGCTTTCACTCTTGGATTCAGATTCACTTGCGCTATAAGACAATGAACTTGAACCGCTTCCGCTGATACTTGCCGACACGTGCATGGCTGACATGGCACCTGCGGCAAGCTGGGTATTGAACTGTGCAATGCCTTTCATGCTTTCCGCTGCAAGTTCTGCCTTCTTAATTGCGTGACTGAGATCAACTTCATATTTTTTGATCTGCATTTCAGCATATGCCAGGTTGGTGCGGATATTCATATCGGCATAACGTGCCTGGGTTTCAGCATTTGCAACACCTGTACGCATTTTCATGTCTGCAAATCTGGCTTGAGTATCCGCATAAGCCAGATTAGTACGCAAATTCAAGTCAGCATATTTAGCCTGGGTATCTGCATTGGCCAGGGCCACACGTGTACGAGATTCAATATAGCGGTTGTAAATGTCGCTGTTGGCAATCGTGGTGCGTAGTGACAGATCTGCATAGCGAGAATGCGCTTCGGATACCGCAATAGAAGTACGTGAGCGCATATCGGCAAATCGTGCCAGGGTATCTGAATTAGCAATCCCGACCCGGATTTTCATTTCAGCATACTTAGACAAGGCATCGGCCAGGGCAATCCGTGTGCGTGAATTGGATTCAACCAGATTACCTTGCGCATTCATCTTCTCAATGGACAATTGAATCTGTGACTTCATAGCGTCCAGGTTGGCTGAATACGCTTCGGTTTCAAGCTGCAGTTTTTTGGTCTGCGCTTCCATTGAAGCCCGGTAGGATTCGGTATTGGCCTGGAACTCTGTAATTTTGACCCGAGCTGCTTCCAGTTTCATATCGCCTTCTTTTAGCTTGATATTGGCTTTAGACGATAAACCTTCAATGGTCGACGCATAAGTACGTGCTAAAGATTCATAAGCCTGGACCTTGGTACCTTCGGCCTTAATCTGTGAATCAAACAGATCAACCTTGATTCGTTCTGCCCCGACCTGCTCACTGTAGGCTTGCACTTCGGTTTTATAAGCGTCAAAGTGACTTTTCACCAGGTCAGCACGTGCTGTGGCTCCCTGGATCAAGGCTTTATACACGTCGACGTTGGACATAACCGCATCAATCTTGGCCTTGAAGATTTCAACTGTCTGTTGGTTGATCTGACCAATCGCCACCTGTGCTTCCACCTGGGAACGGAATGCGGTGATTTTAGCAATGGTGCCTTCAATCTTAGTCTTGTATACATCGATCATCGACTTGAATGCGTCATTTCGTGCATTAAAGATCGAGATCTGTGCATTAAATAGACTGATTTTGCTTTCAACCTGGAACTTGGCTGCATCCATGACGTTACCGACATAGGCCAACCAGAGATCTTGCTTTAACCGTTCCAGGGCAATGCCTTGTTCGGTGAGGTAACGGATATGCTCAAGCTGCTTTTCAAACGACTGAATCATTATGTCCCGATTCAGATCAGCACTTTTTAAACGTGCATCATCCCGGATGGCATCGATCTGCTTCTGTGTCGATCCTTGTGGCAAGCTATAACCGCGACTAGCCCACTGATCAATCACTTCCTGTACGGCGCGTTCTGTTTCACGGCTATTGCGTTCACGTGCACGATTAAATAGTGCTGTTTCAATTTCGGCAGGTAATCCACTACCGGAAGCAGCACCTTTCATCCAGGCACGAATTTCAGCGACTAAAGGCTGAATTGCGCTGTCCTTGTTGTAACTTTGATAGTCCGTTGCGGCAATCGCCTGGGCCTGGTGCATAATGCTATCAATATCGCTAGGTAGCTCCACACTAAATTCAGGTGGCAATTCATCGAATACCGGTAAGGATTCTGGCTCATATACTGGTAATGTAATCGCTTGAAGCTCTCCAATTTCAGGCAACACAATTTCAGGTGCGTCAGGGATTTCTACACTGCCAATATCAATATCTGGTCGCACTGGCAAATCAAAATTATCCAGGCTTGGCAATGTTGGAAAGTTTAAGATCGGATTTTCAGGTGCTTCCGGTAAATTCAGATCAGATAGGTCCAGACCACCTAAAAGTTCTGACACATCCACTGACTGCGAATCACGATGTACATCCAGGCCACTTAAAGTCAGGGATGGTAAGGTGCCAATTTCGATATTGGTATCGATTTCAGGCAGGGTGAAATTGGTGAGTTCTGACGGAATCTCAATATCATTTTGCATGATCGGTGCATCAGGCAGATTGATTTCCAGATTAGGAATTGCCGGTGCAGTCATGGCTGTAGGTCTTTCAATATCCAGATCCAGGATATGCGGTACTGGTGCAGTGACATTCAGTTCAGGTGCGTCCGGTGTTTCAATGTTTAGAAATTCTGCATTCTCAGGACGTGGCAGATCCGGCACACTGTCCACGGCATCCACAGTGACACCGGCCAGGGTCGTCATGGCATTGCTCATTTCACCGAGTAACTGATTACTACGCCCCTCAAAATATTTCATCTTGTCTTGGACTTCGGAAATCGCCTGGTCAACGACATTCAGTGTTGGAATAATCATGGTTAAATTCTCCGTTTTGTTTTGGTAATGTTCACAACCATGTCGTTAATGTAGGCTGTAGATCCTTCAATATTGACTGAAAATTCAAAATGCCGACCACGTATGCCACGGCCAAAGACCACCCGACCATTGGTTAAGTAGTCGCTTGGTTCTTTTCTGAGGACATAGTTAAATGTTTGTTGGTAGCCTGTTTGAGTGGTTCCCACATCGACCGACAATTGACCGTCCAGGCTATATTCCAGGATCATACTTTCAGGATGGACTAAGCCACCATCGCCTAGATCTAATCTTGCTGTCTTGATCTGTGCAGCGACTACGCCGGAACCTTGTTTAAGTTCTTCAATACCGGTAGCGGTTACGCCATAAAGCTGGCCATCAATCACAATCAATTCTTCATAAGGGAAATCATAGTAGCGGCTCATGTTCCAACCATCGGCCGTTGTGGTCCATGCTCCGATAATTTCTCTACCGTCGTGGTATTCATCATCCAGGAATAACAACTCGGTCACACTTGAGGTTGCACGTTTAATGCCGTCAATGGATTCTGAAAAACTTAAACTGGATTCTGCCAGGCTTCGCACCATCCGTTGCCCCGATACCTGATCTGAAAACACCAGGCTTTCAACCACCAGTTCAATGGTGCCGGATAGCTTTTTAAACTCATCCGATATTCTGAATGAATCCTCAACCGTATCCCGAACAAGCCGCACAACGCTATCACGCAACTTGAAGCTGTCTGATACCTGACTATGCACAAGGTTATATTGCTCAAGCTCTTGGCCAAGACCTAAAGTTTCAACAATCAGGGTTTTTAATTTGTCACGTGTGCTATCTGACAGGACCAGGCTTTCTTCAATCAGATCACTGGAACGTGACAGGGCATGTAGGCTATCGCTTAATTTCAGCCGATCACTGATACTTTGGAATGCAGTTTTATAGGTGAAATGTGCATCAGCGACTTTAAACGGCTCAATATGCACCGCCTTATAGGTCGCTTTCTCAATTTCTCCCAGGCCAAGATCCTCAGTGATTAGTTCAGATTGTTTTACAAAACCATGATCAGCTAGGATAAAGACTTCTTCAATCAGTTGAAATTTTCGTACAGAGTGGATCACCTGATCAGCGAAACCAAGCTCACTGTCTAATCGTCCTTTACGGCGTGATAAATCCTCATCCCCAAGCCGGATGATTTCCTCTACATTATGTCGAACTTTGCTAAGTATGGTTTCAGTGAAAGAAAAGTTTTCAATATCACCCGACCTTACTTTTCCAAAAGCATCGGAACTTAATACGATTGTTTCCTGAGTATCATCACGATAATTACTCATTGATCACCCCGATAAAATGGTAAGCCTTGCTATGATTGACTAGGTTGGAATAGCCTGTGTATTTAAAAAAGCCGGATTCATTGGTTTCACTAATATTGGCATACTTAGCATCACCTAGAAAAACCTTACTACTTGTACGCTCCATACCATATCCAAGATCATCCGGTGAAGGTCGGAAGTAACGTGATTCTGGTGCTTTTGTAGATAGCGTGATAATGCGATCATTCACAACCCATTTAAGATTGCCTACACTTTCAGCATCCTTTCTAGTGGAGTTGCTATATTCATTGACTGTAGGTGGACCGCCACCACCGTCACTTTGCCAGGTATTCGCATCGGGATGAATCAGCCAGGTATAGTCTGCAGGTAAGCCGGTAATCCATGGACCATTATCAGCAAAGTCTGAATACTCAGTCGGGTTATATTCATGAATCTCTACCCAAACTGGGTTACCGTCTTTCGGATAGGGTACGCCAGTCTGCTTATGTAATGGCGTGTTCCAGGCAAAGACAAAATCATAAGTCCAGAATCTATAGAAGTTCGGATCAGTGACTGCACCCAGACTGAGAGATTCACCAAAATCCTTTTGACCTGTAACACCGGATCTAGCGTGAACGACACAGCTTGTATTAAACATCGGCACAAGTATGGCTAGTTCAAATGACCTATTAGATGTGGTTTCAGTCTTGGTTAAATGGGTGTAATAGCGGTTACGCCATAATGTTCCCTGCATAGCGAAATAGTGCAGAAAGGAGAAATAAGGCTGACTGTCATAGCCCTGGTCCATTCCCTTAATAGTGGTATATCGTTCTGTTGGTGCAACCTCATCACGATCATCAATATCGGTCAGATAGAAATTACCCTCAATCCTGGATTTCCCAAAGGTTTCGTTCATATACCAGGAACCCACCGTCATATATTCTTCAAAATCGGTTTCGACCTGCTTGGTAAATGTTTCTTCACGGTAAAAGTATTTCACCACTTTCAATGAATCATCATCGTAATAGGCATACATGATGGTGTCACAGTTGGCTGAAACACCTGGATGAAGCGGTGTGAAATCAAAGGATACACAAAGCCCTAAGCTGTATTCTGGAAATTTTATTTCAGGTTGATTGGCGCGTTTATTCGGGTGATATAGTTTCCCGGTATAGAGTTTATGCACACGTCCAGTATGTGCTGCAATAGGTTGGCATTGGTAGTCCTCCCAATAACTCACCTCTGCACTGGCATTGCCGCTATAGCTACGTGCTCTATCTAGTAATTCTGTTTGTGTGATGTTGCGCAGTTTAAAGCGTAATGATCTGGCCATTGAACTATCACCACGTAAACCACCAGTGATACCTGTTAGATAATTTCCTAAAAGCTGCTTATCTGAATCATTGAGTTCATCACTTAATTTTACGGCATCAACGCCATAGTGCTTATCTGTTCCAATCAGATTCAAAGACAGACGAAAGGTCGAGCACTCAATCAAGCCACGATCATCGTACCGGTATCCAGTATTGTAAGCCGCATTGCCACGACTGTTGAAAGACCAGCCGCAAGCAGTAAACATGGCAATATGAGAATGAAAATCCGCTGTATCGCATATCTCGATAATTACACCGGCACGTACCCATTGCTGAAATTCAACTGGATCTTCAGGAAAACTTTCTCCAGAAGGAAATGCCTTAAATGTTTCAAGAACCGCAATCAGCTCATTATCTGACACCTGGTTGTAAATATATTCGTGAAATACTGGATCAGCCGTTAAAGGGATGATAGGTAAAGGCATTACCCATACTTTACTATCTATCTGGATCAGCCACGGCTTACCTTCATTATCAAAAGCGACGTTATGACTTTTGGTCCATCTATAATCGTATTGAAAGGTTCCATCTGCAGGTGGCAAACCTGAATACCCAGGCAAGCGCACGTCTTTATATTTTTCCCATAACTCGAAGCGTAGCTTTTCAGGCAATGTAAAACTTATACGTTCAAGATCATCTTCCGGTAACTGGTCGAAGTCCTGACGACCATAACCACCGACAAACTGTATGACTTTGGCCATGTTGCCACGGTACCATCCTGGATTCTGGCCAAAGTATTGCGTGTATTTAGTGACTTCACCAGAAGATACAAAC
This sequence comes from Acinetobacter sp. NigerLNRRAM0016, assembly GCF_054112845.1. Classification (NCBI taxonomy): domain Bacteria; kingdom Pseudomonadati; phylum Pseudomonadota; class Gammaproteobacteria; order Moraxellales; family Moraxellaceae; genus Acinetobacter; species Acinetobacter sp. NigerLNRRAM0016. Next base: position 216,283 of record NZ_JBSYVT010000002.1, on the reverse strand, counting down.
TCAGGAAACTTGTTGTTTGCCAAAATGGTGAAGCGTTCCAATTCAAGCGTCTTGGCAAGTTTACGTTCAAGCTGACGTTCGAGCCGGTTTTTACATTGTTCAGTGATCTGGATAGCAACTTTTTCACCACGACGTACAGCTGCTTTTTCAATCATCCCACTAAAGAACATCGGGATATATTCTTTTACCAGGCCATCATGGATAAACTTAAATTTTTCTGGCTCTTGTTTGTCTGCAATGACACGAAACAGACCGCCGACATGCTGAACAATGAAGTAGCCACCATCAGGAAGATCATAAACCTGCTTTAAGTTTTCGAGTTGAGCTGCTTCTTTATAGGTAAGAAAGCGATGAATCACTGAATTGATACGTGCAGTATCTTGATCAGTGAGTTCACCGCTGATTACATGCAGCCCATAAGGAATAGGGCCAGTCATGTTTTACACCGTTGCGCTTAGACGATAACCAATTTCATAAACGTCACCATTCTGGAAGGTACGCGCTACGGCATACTTACTTGCAGAAACGAGCGTACCAGTGGTGCCACCCTTGGTTGAGTTAGTCAGTAATGCCGCACCAGTCACAGTTAAGGTTCCTGATGTTGCAATGGTCAGTTGTGCTGCTGCTGCCATGTTATCAATTGAATTACCATTGGTGTCTACAGGCACCCATTCAGGACGTGTAGCATTGGTATACCCTTCGGTACCGCTAACAATTTCACTGGCTACTGCTGCAAAGTTTGCTGCTGTCCATGTTGGTGCAGGTGCAGTGCTACCACTAAATAAAGCCAGGTAGTATTTTGCAGTTTTTGCCTTAGCACCTAATGCCACATTCAGGATATGTGCAATCCCCTCATTGACTACCAGGTTTTCATTGCGCTGCCATTCACCACCATTGACACGATCAAAGTATTCCCCCTTAAAGCTGATACCACCTAGCTTATTGAAAGTAATCTGATTGCCTTCTTCGGTGTATTCACCACGTTCTAATGCACCTAACAGTGCAGCTTGATTAATTTTTTCCATTGTCATGACCGGATTAGTTAAACCAGTCCTTACTGTAGAACAGTGACAATTCGATCATCAAACCTTACAGACTGTCCACCTTTGGCGGTGATGCCTTTTAATGTGTTGGCATGTGCTTCAACCAGATTTCCAGATGGTGTACCAATGCAGTAACCATTTTCAGCCAACCACAATACTGATTCTAAACCTGCAGATAACTCTCCAAGCAAATCACTATTTACACGTAAAGCCGTACCAGGCACTGGTGACTTGGCTCCTGTTTGCACTAGGCGCAAATCTCTAACATCCGAGCCACTTAAAAAAATCACACTGTTAGATTGGCCAACCCAAATACCAGATTCTACCGGCTCCACAAAGGTCACACGTTGTGGTAAGGCAATATAATCATAACGCTCATCACATAAATGAAAGTTTAATGCCTGGGAAAAATACAGCATGTTTTTATCTGCGGTCAGCAAGCGTCCACGCCATAACTTTAAAAATTTACCGGTGCGCATCGGTGAAAGGTGTTGAAACTGTGCAGCACGTGTCAGGTCTTTATCACTGCTGATTGTGAAAGTAGCTGTATTGACAGCAACAGCACCCACCTTCAACAGCTCAGATCCGTTACGCTCAGTCATATAAATCACGATCTGGTCAGCATCTTCGCTATAGTTATACGGCAAGATCAACTCAATACCGCCTTCAACATTTAAACTTAGACTTGTTGATAGTCCTGATTCACGACCATCTTTAGACCAGGCAATTGCAACGGTGTATGTTCCATCCAGTAGTGATCCAGTAGATAAACGCGCTATTGGTTCTGGTGGGGTTTCAATCGTCAGCTTAATTACACTTGCACCGTCATATCTATATAGGGAAAGTGTATCGGAGATAATAATAAAATTATTCACGACCAGGTAATTTACACTTCCTTTTAATTCAATGTTTAGGCTTTCGTGTGACCAGTCCACCGGATTGATTTTGACCAACTCACCATTTAATGTGCCAAAGGTATCACCGTGTAATGGACTGACCCATAAATTTTTATATGGTATCTCTGTAGCAATTACACCAGTATCACGCAACTGCAGCCGACCACTTGAACTAATATTGACGTTCACAGCATCACGTAGCTTTACGAAAGGTTCACGACCGAAACTCGACATGCTTTCATCATCTGAAACATTATCAAGACCACGCAATGGAGTTAATCTTTTCATTTTGGAACACCTTTTCTATATTGATCTGAGTTTCCATCAGGTCGAATGTAATGTGTTTTCAAGCGAATATCTGGAACACCATAAACTGCTTGATTGAATGACTGTATTTCAATTGTTTTTGGTTCAATCACTTCAGCCTTCTTAACCAACACAACTTTCAGGCGACCACCAAAAGCACTTATATCCATATCCCCATTGAAACTATCAAAACCTTGCGCATTCACATCACGTACACGTAAACCGATCACTGTTTTTCCGAATACCGAAGCGTCATAACCTGCCGGGATAGTCGGCATTGGTTCGCCTACCCAAAGCCCCTTCGGTTTATATGCCTGGTCGCCATTCAGCTTGGTCCCTAATCGTGATACATCTTCACCGACTGGATATATTTTCCTATGGAAAAAATCGACTTTACTCGAACCGATTACGCTTGCATCAAACCCTCTTACTGACACATATTGAGGACCGCGATAAATCGCCTTGACTATCGCCCCACCAAAACTGGTCATTGGCTTTTCATTGAACTGTATAATCGTTTGCGGAGAACCATCAAGCAGCTGATGCCATCCCATACGAAAGGCATTGATGGATGACACATTGATATAGCGTAAACGTAAATCGACAGTTGGTTGGCCTATGGTTAGACCATTAAATCCATTCGGACGCGCAAAACGGTGTTTATTCGTGACTACTGGTGCACCGAATACTTCAAAACTATTTACATAGTGTCTTTCACCACGTACCGGATGGTTGTTTATCGCCTGCCCAGGTGCCTCCATGACCGCATAAATCGTATGTGGTGATAATCTTGGCATACCTTTGACCGAACTTTGATCACCTAGACTTTGTACCTTGACAGTTCTGTTGCGTAAAATTACTGATGGATTACCAAAGTAAAGATCAAAAATACCTGAATCCAGAATGATGCCATTAGATTGCGCATGATGCTCACCATAGAGCGAAGCGACAAAGCCTTGCGGGAAGATCACATTTCCCTTAAACATCGGTACCGGCACCTGTCGCTCAGGTGGTGCAATACCATCTGCCGTGTAGGTATCTGGCTGAACATCGTTATCGTTTTTCGATACCCAATCCAGGGTAATTATTTGCAAACTATAAGGCGGTGCACCGGTCTTGGTGGCTTTGGTTAAGCCGATACGCATAGTATCAATACCGGATACGGTAATTAATCGGTCACGGTAGCCTATAGAATGCCGGCCAAACAGATCAGACTTAAAGCCATCAATGAAGTAACTTTCTCGATCACGGCGTAAAGATGGGAAGCCAAATTCCTCAGTGACATTGCCACGTTGACGCAATTCCGGTGTGACGTTGCGTACAGCCGGATCACCGAAGTAATGGCGCAACGTCCATCGTGGCGTAATGATATTCCACTTGATGAACAAGGACGGCCCACCAAAACGCATTAAATCAAAGCCAATTGGCTCGATATAGCGCGTATGCAAATCAAATTTAGGCAATGGGATATAAGGTGGATTAATCGAGTAGCGGCTCTCAATATTAAGGTTTCGCACCTTAAACGCTACCATTGGTGTACCTGACCGGAAGGAATCAAACGCACCGACCCAACGGTATTCACGTCGATTGTTGACTACCGTCGCATTACCCCAGGCATCATGCCTTGCTGCAGCTGCCTTGATTACTGCTGCCTTGTTGCGCAGGTTGGCCCATGTGGAAATATGCGGTGCTTCTATTGATTCTGGTCGTACCTGTCGAATACGGTCTGCAATCATGTTTCGGCCAAACACCACATGATCACGACCAGGGACAAGTATTGGACGTGCCTTGTTCTCTGGAAGATGATTCCCGAACCGCTGTACATCAAAGGATTGAACCCTGATTAATCGGTTACGGTTATTAATCGTAGTCCAGTAGCCAAAGCCACCAGGATTCAGGCCGTCATTCGGATCAAAGACCTGATAAACATATTGCAGGCTGTTCCAGACCTTTGCGGTACCGTAGCGATCCGATGCCTGGCTGCCAAAACTGATAAATCCTAAAGGTCGGATCCATCGTTTAAATAGCTCGACCTGGGCCAAGCCGAACTCCTGACCTGATAAACCTAGCGGATATAGGGACTGTCTTTCTGGAATGATACGGCTACCAAATTGTGTCGCTACAAAACCTGCAGGTGCAAGGTGTTGTGTGCCACCAATCTGATGATTACTTTCAAACTCCCGATAGATGCTTGCCGTTACCAGGTAACGCACACGGAACCAGATTTGCGGAGAACCTAGCGCAGCATAATCCAATCCCTTGTGTAGCAATGACCGATTGCCGTGAGTAATTGTTGCAGCACCATATCTAGCCTGGTCCGCACCATTTGGTTTTAAGTTTCTGTAGCGGAACCAGGTACGTGCATCACCAAGGGCCAGATTATCCCGACCAACAGTAAAAATGTATCTACGCTTGTTACTGATAACCGCAGCACCGATCAGCATCGAATCAAATGCTTTAGGGTTTAATTCTGGTGACTTGCTGAACTGATGACGACCAAAGCGTTCCTGTTCCTGGTAGCCAAAGCCGCGAACATTTAAACGTCTTACTCTTTCAGCGATTAAGTGTGAACCAAAAGCCGCTACATCAAAGCCACCAGGAATAAGGGATGGTGTTTTATTACGAATTGCTGTTGATCCAGTCACCAGTGAATCAAAACCGGATAACTGGATATTGATCAGGTTGGAATACAGACTGGTCCAGTCGCTTAAACTGGATTGGTCTATACCAATAGGAGAAATAATGCGACGTGTATTGCGTATTGCAATATCACCAAAGATACCACCGCTGATCTGTCCGGCAAACAATACCTTTTGTGTTGGATCGTAGGCTTTAGGGTAGCCAGATACAAAGCCTTCCACCCAATCTGGTGTGATAAATCGAGGGCTATGCGAAATCCATGCTGTACCGTAGAGGTCATTAGTAAAACCTTTCGGGGATGGGTTACGCTGTACAATTGGATTACCGGCTGCAAAACCTAGTATACCTTTAGGTGCCAGAAAACGTGGAGATACGTTCGGCTGCGGTATTGACTGTGCAGATAAACCGATGGCCTGAACAAACTGGTTCGCTGTGGTATTGACGACCTTTGGTGCAGTAAAGCCACTGGCATTCAGGCCGATTACATTGACGTATTTCACCCCTCCAATTAGGAATGGCGTACCAAATTTTGCACTATCCAGACCATTATATTTTACATATTGGCGTAGGTTATAAATCTTAGCTGAACCAAATTGCTGCGATACAAAAGAGCCTGGAAAGATCTGGCGTGATTTGTTGACAATTGCTGCTGTGCCAAAGCCTTGCGCATTAAATCCAGATAGCCTGGCGACTTGGGTTTTGTTGTAAAGTGTTGCTTCACCAATAGCAGACTGATCAAATCCACCGGGCTTTAAGAACTGGTCGTACTTGAGCACCGTCTGACCAAATTCGGTCATGCGCTCACCGAATGGTGATGTGTGCTGTGTCGCCGGTGCGAAATAGCGATCTACTGTGGCAGCATTCGGATAGGTGGTACGTCCGGTGATGCGTGTTGCAGGTAGCGATTCGTAATCAAAGAACCTTGCCGTGATAGCGTTACTTGTAGGTATTTCAGGTTTAATCTTTTCAGATAAAAAACCTTGCGGCTTAACCAGGAAGTTTAGATGGCGAATCGCTGAAACACCTAAAGCACATCCGTCAAAACCTTCGACCAGGATATATTTTTCTTTAGGCTTGTCGTGCTTAACCGCAGGTGTGCTTAGATAAACAGTACTGGCTGTAATACGAACACTATTTAAACGCTGATAGTCCTCAAATTTTGCAGTTACAGAAGTACTTGCAGGTGCTTGAGCACCTATACCATCTAAAAAGAAACCCTTGGCTTGAACGACTTGTGCTGAATTGTAAATCTCGCCATTTTGACCAAATGATTCAGACGAGGATGGCTGAGATACTTTTATCTTCTTCCAACGAACATCACTGTTAAAAATCGCAGTAATCTGGGTAGAAGGTTTCGATACAGAGGAAGGCAATTCACCTGTAACACCTTCACTGTGTGGTGCAAAATAAATATCAGCCATTCATCGTTACTCAGGTTGCACCCAATCTACAACCACACTGTTTTCCATATCGTTATCAGCCTGAAATAGCACAGTAAGGGGTTCTGATGCCGTCAACAGCGGAAGCTCATAACGCCCATCTACGCCGGACACGGCTTGCCCTTGAATAGCCAAAGTTACACGATTGAGCGCAAAAACCTTACGCTGTACCGGCACATTTAAAGCATCTGTGATAGGTGTGGTATCCTCATTGGAAATTGTGCCACCGATGGGTGGAGAAAAGACAATTGCACCGGGATACCCTGCAGGAATATCAGTAAACACTGTTTTCGCCCAAGTCGTTGTGTCATACGACATGAGATATGGTGTTTGATAAGTACCAACTACCAATTTACTTCCGTCTGGTGAAAAACCACACGCATTTGCAGCATAGCCCGGGTTAGTCGGGATTGTAATTTTAGTCCAGTTGACAGTTTCAAAAACCGAAAGATATGGGTAACTATCATGTGCAACAGCAACCAATGACCCGTCGGGTGAGAAACGTACACAATAAGCTGTACCGAAACCTGTAGCACCCGCAGGTGACATTCGGCTCATATCACTGAGATTGAAAATATATAAACAAGGCGCCTTGTTTGTGGTTACTGCCAGTTTGGTTCCATCAGGAGAATATGCACAACTCTGTGCTGTATCAGCAAGAGCAGGCGATATAGCAGTTTTTTTTGACCAGTCGGTAGTATTGTAAAATGTAAGATAGGGTGTACCTAAATGTGAAACTGCCAATGTTGATCCATCTGGTGAAAAAGCAAGACCGAATGCTGAATTTGTAGGATTACCTCCAGGTAAGACTTTCTTAGACCAATCCCCTGTGTTATATACAGTGAGATAAGGACTACTATCATGCCCTACTGCTAAGTATGAACCGTCTGGAGAAAAAGCAACAGACCGACCAATACCGCTAGGAAAGCCACCTACAAGTGTGATTTTGCTCCAATCAGATGTTCTATAAACATTTATATACGGATACGCATAATTAGCCACAGCAAATAAACTACCATCAGGAGAAAATGCACCTGCCATGTTATTGGAAGCGAAACTTCCAGAATTGGTTAGACCGGCTTGTTGCATTCTCGCTTTAGTTTTCCAGTCATATATCGAAAGGAAATTTGTTGAAGTTGTGCCGCTGCTAGGCACAAATAAAAATGTTCGCTTCATTTCAATTCACCAAATACCGTTTCGTTGTTCCAATAGCCTTTTTTATCGTGCCATTCGCTATATTGATGAAAGAATGTTTGTTCACCATTAGAACGTGACTGATCCTGTACAAAACCAACAATCCATTCCATTACGTTTCCATGATCGCCATAACGACCTGCCGACATCTCCAAAGCAAACATTTGAAATTTGGGTATGTGAATTAGATCATGCCAGGGGATCTTAACTTCATCACTTGCATATACATCGGCTTTAAATCCTTCTACACCCACGGATTGAGTGGGTGGCTTTTGGTTGTTTTCCATACACCACCTAATAAATTAAACCTTAAAGATTTTATTTGTACCGTTATCCCAGGTCACAATAATGTCACCGCCGTTTGGCGTGATCGGTAAGCCGGTTGCGGTGTCAATATATGCAATCAGTGGACTGGTGGCTTCCACACCTGTATCGGCATAAATAATGATGGCTTCAATGGATGCACCTGTAACGGATGTAAAGGTCACATCGGCCGCATCAGCGGCACCACCAGTGGTTGCTTTTGATGTGAGCGTGACCGGACCTGCAATACGTGCTGATGTTGGAATATCAGATAAATATTGGTGTACAGATGTTTGTGGTGTATATGCACCTGTATCAACCAAGATGACCTTAATTGTGTCAGTCATCCAGTTAATCTGTGCTTCTAAAAAACGCTGACGTGCAAAGTCATAGAGTGTGTTTGCCATGTGCTTGAGTCTCCGTAGCTGAATCGGAAGCACTCATGCGCTCATGTTTAATTTCAATGTGATTATCTGCTTCAACACAAATTCGAGCCAATTGTCCTGATTTTTTGATCAATTGAACTTTGGCACCGCCAATGTAAAGCGTATCTTCGGTCTTTAAATCAATTGTACGTTTGCCCATCTTTGTGCATGATTAAATAAAATAAGTAAGATTATTATGTAAAAAACCCCTGAAAAGCTTTAGCCTTACAGGGGTGCTTATGTCACAAGCAAGTCATGGCATGAATGGAATAACGTTATGCGGTATATCCTCACGAGTAATGCGTCGCAAATCACTATCAGGGCGAATACCGAAATAATCTGTAAACTCCTGCTCTGCTAATGCTGAACGATTTGGATCAAAGAATTCCGCATCTGGCACCTTAAACGCTTGGTGTAGTACCCAGTGAATCAATTGAACATGGTGAATTTGGTTAATTTCTGGAACATCGGTATCATTTTTCATTGGCAACAATGGCACACGATAGCCTTCTAATTGCAATTCACCGTTTACATCAGGAATTGGAACAAGGCGAATACCTGTATCATCCTGAATAATGTGTTCAGGTTTACCCTGTTTCACTCGCCAATTCTCACCATCATAATAATGATCAAGTAATTCAGCTGACATTAAAGTCAAGTATTGTCCTTTTGCTCCATCACTCGGCTGGAACCACACTCGAGTCAATTCGTATAACGATTCATGCAACTGATAACGAGACGAACCAATTAATACATTAATCTTACAAACATCATTGTTTTGGGATTCATGCAATAAACGACCACGGATACACGCTTCACTTACGGCATCATTAAGCCAATCAATGACACTGGCATCATCAATAAAATATGGTTCTACTTTATCGTTGGCCAGTGTACGAAAACGGCTGATCAGGTCATTTAGCTGCATTACACAACCCCATATTGATGAATCATTTGAGTAACTGATTCTTTTAATTCATCAAGATTTTTTTGTGGGCTAAGTTTCTGCTCATACTTTTCTAAAGCATATTGAACCAAGCCAGCCTTTGTCATTTTTCCAATCGTTTCAATTTCATCAAGAATTTTATTTTCTTTATCAATTTCTTCTTGCTGTTTTTCTTTAGAGCGATTGAGAATACTTGACGTATCATCATCTAAGCCTTGCTCAGTAGATTCACCAGAAATGGATTCAGGCTCACCATCATAACGAGTAAACTCAGGATGTTTTAAAAACTTGGTTGCCAAATCACTTGGAATTGATCGCACTTGACCTTGTTCAAAGGTTAAAGCTGATTCGTATAAGTGGTCGGTATATAGAGATTTATTTCCAATATACTGAATTGACACACCAGCAGATTTTTGAACAACATTGGTTGGGGTGATTGTCGCTGTATTAATTGCGACATTCTTTTGATGCTCAACCTTTTGGCGTAGATTCACAACTTCCGCACTCAATGCCAAGTAATCTTCAGGATCAGGCAAGTGCTTAACCAAATGAACTGTTGTACGGAATAAATAATCCTTTGCCTTTTGTTCATCTGGTAATTCTTCATAAGGTAAAAAACATGGATGCTCTTTCTTTTCCGCATCCTTGACGTCACCATATTTCCAGCCTTCCGCCTCTTTTTGTTTATACCAGCTTTCATGTGACTGTTCTGGTGTTGCATCTGGATTTGCCAAATGCATTTCTACACCAGCAATCGCACTGTTACGCTGCCAATCTGGCGCATCATCCCATGTTGGTTGGCTGTCATCACCCATAGATTGGCAGTATGCTGCATTAATCGCATGGCACATCATCGCTATTGCAATCGTTTTCATCTTATCACCGTAATAAGTTAAAAAATAAAAAGAATGGTGTAGGCTGTCTAAAACCTACACCATCAAAACATTAACGAGGACCTGTCAATTCACCACTGACAATAACCTTGATGTCGCTTGCCTTGGCATTCGCTGCACCACCAGTGGTTAAAATCAATCGTGCAGCCTTAGGCAAGGTTACCAATTTACCTGTATTAGCACGTAATCGACCTGCTGTTGCAAGATCACCAGCATTGATAAAATATGCTGCATCTTGTGGTACTTCTGTACTATCACCATCAACATATTTAAAGCCAAGTGAACCAGTAACGGTGGCTGTCATACCTGTTTTAATCAGGATTTGAGCATCATCAAGGCGCATACCTTCTGGTAGTTCACCTAAATCGATAACATCACCACTTGCTACTGCAACAGTTGTGTCTGAATCAATTACGGCACCTGAAGCATTCGTGGCAAGAAAAAATGCTAACGATGTAACATTGCCATATGGTGAGAATCCACCAAACTGACCATAACCACTAGGCTTCTTCTTAATTGTCGCCATTTTAAAAATCTCCAAGGATTAGAATAAGATGAGGTATGCCCATAACTGGACATACCCAAAACAATTACTGATTAGCACCAATGATTGGCACAGCGGTATCGACAACAGTTACACCATAGTCGGTAAATTCTGTACGCTCACCAGTATCAACAGCGAAACGGATTTTTGATGTACCACGAATGGCACCGATCAATAATTCCCATTTATCGCCATGATCAAGGTCTTTTTCAGACCAGAAGAAAGGCACACCAGACTTATCACTTGCAGCCATTGCTTCCGCAATTGCTTGTCCACCCAAAATAATTGAACGGTCAACAGCGAAAGTGCTACCAAAACTTGATGGTACGATTAAATCTGATTCAGCTTCACTGTCATACGAAGCACAATATTTAATTGTGTCACCTGCATAGAAACGAATCGGACGTGGCATTTTTCGGATAATAAATCCGTTCCATAAACCCACATCACCTAAGAAAAGCGGATGTTGTTTTGCCTGACTTGCTCGCGCAAATGCAGATGATTGGAAAGAACGGAAACCTGGTTGGGCAGCAAATCTGTTGTACTGTGCTGGCGATACAAGCCATACACGTAATGGTGAATCTTCCGCAGCAACATCACCTTCAAACTTACAAATAGGTGGTGGTAAAGCAATTTGATCCAGAACAGTTTTCATTGAATCAACTGAATCCATTGTAAATAGATCAGTTGTTGCAATATCAAACTCACCTGCATTACTTTTAACGCTCTGCACACCAGAACCATCAACAACATAGTGACGGTTTTTAGTTGGTGCTTTAACACGGTTTACCATGATTTCATTGAAGTTTTTATGATTATCTTTAGGAATAACCCATTCAATGTTGTTATGAGAACCACGTGCACCAGCCATATGCACCAGTAATGACTGATCACAATAGCGATCCATCAAGTTCTGAGCGACTGGACGACCAAGTTTGCGCAAATCAGCTGGGCTACGAATCTGTGACATCACGTTACCCAAATCAACAGGGAAACGAGCTTGGTTCACACGTAGGCGATCTTCATTCAAAGACATCCCCACACCACGACCTTCAGCATACGCACTACCCATAATTGGATATGCACCGACTGGATTTAGTAAGTGGAATGTCACTTCATCACCACGCCCTTTTCCTAAGTCCTGAACACGAACAATAGGCATATGGGATGTGGTTTGTTTACGGAGAGTCGCTTCCGCACCTGCTTCGCCCTTAGGCATTTTCCCAGCCAATAGGTTTAAGGTGCTGTTACGATTCATGTGTGTAGCGAACAGACCTACCGCTTGGGTAACTAAATTGGTCTTATCGCCATAACTTGCGTTAGTTTTAGTAGTCATGTTTCAAATACTCTCATCACGTATGTTTAAACACGTCTATTGAGAAATTGCTCCACTTGGTCGGGTGTCCATCCTTGCATTTCCTCTGCAAGTTGCGCTGGCGACATTGCTGCCAAACGCTCATCACGAGAAACACCAGCAGGACTACCAGCAGGCAAATCACTCAGACTGTTCGGTGGTGGTGTTTGAGCCTGACTCACAGCTTTTTGCGCTACTGCCTTTACTGCATCATTGGCAGGTTGAGCAGCTTGTTGACCTGATTGGGTATTCGACTTATACAATCCTAGAAGTTCTACCACCTGAGCAGCTGAACCTTTATCCAAAACTGTTTCATACGCATCTTTCAGAAAACTTGGTTGTGCATTCTTCCAATCATTAAATTCTTTCGATTCAACAATAGATTCTGCATCTGGGTGTGCTGTAAAGATTTCGTTAAAATGGGCTTGCTCTACACTGACCTGCTGTTGTTGCTGAATTGGAGCTAAAGCAGTTTGTAATTGCTGTTGCACCAAAGTTGAAACCTGTGAATTAACAAGTTTCTGAATACCAGCAGCCAAATCTTTCTCGCTAAAATCCCCAAAGATTGCAGGGTCTACACCCTGATCAATCGCTTGTTGTGCGATATTTGCTTGGTTGTCCTGTGTAGTTGGAGCCTGTCCGTTATCTTTACGTTCCTGTGCATCAGCTTGAAGTTGTGCCAACTGTTGTTGAGCTTCATCAAACTTTTGCTTCCATTCCTTTTCACCGTTACGTGCTTCCACTAACTTGTCATAGGGAATGGTGTGTTTTCCGTCTTTAGCTAAGATCACAGCATTTTCAGCATTTAACTGGCTTTCATCGACCTGTTGTTGCTGTTGTGCTTGTTGTGTATCAGCTGGTTGTTGCGTACCGTCTTGACCTTCAACTTTTGGGGTATTTTCTTCTGTAACTTGGGTAGTTGCTGGCTGACTACCATTTTCCGCATTTGCGGTATCGCCATTTAACGCTTGCTCTAAAAGCTGCGCTGCAAGTTCAGGTGATGCTTTACCACCGTTAGCTTCAATCAACTCATTTTGTTGCTCTGTAATATCCATGTCTGTCCTATCACTTATCGCTGTGACCGCAAAGGCGAATGGCTAGAGTTATCTAGCGTTTAGCTGTTGATTGCTCAACATGAGACAAGTGTCTAGGATTTATATATGATGTCGTTAGCCTTACAGGGGGTAGGATTAATGGCAGAATATTGTGCTCAATGCGCCAAGCAATATGGAATGAGTAATGGGTTTATCAATGAATGTAAGCCGAACTATCTAGCAAATGTTATTTGTGAAGGTTGTGGTGTAATTCAGGTGAATCACAAAGGTGAATGTGTGAGCCATGATTGCGACAATGGAAATCATGCCGTTGAATGGAAAATTAAGAAATAAAAAACCAGCATATTGATGCTGGTTTAAAGGTCTCGAATTCGATAGGTTTAAATCAATTCATCTAATAATGCAGTCATTTTGGTTTCAGCTTTTTTGCGTAATTCTGCACTGATTTTATTATTAGACAGTAACTGTGCCACGAGAAAAGCGTTATCACGTTTGGCATTGAGTTGATAACCATTAGAACTAGCACTACCACATGCTTGGTTATCATTTGTAGGATCGGTGGATTTAACAGCATCACTATATTTAATTTCTAATTCAGGCAATTCAGAAACTATAGGGCTGTCTTGCAACTTCCCAACATCCACACCTTGGCTTGCAAAATGTTCTTGGATTTTAATTTGATGGTTTAATTTTTCTTTCAGCAAATAACCCTCAAGCATCCATACTTTGTTGCGAGCATTTTCAAAGGCAATTTTACGGCCAATCTCTGCATCAAAGTTTTCAGGACTTGCACAAGCTGATTCACCTGTGACTGTAAATCCATTTTTAAGAACTAATACGCAAAATGTTAGCGTACCAAGTACACTATGAAACCCCATAGCATCATAACCATTACAATTATTCCCAACGCCTTGCGCTGCTGTAAAGTAATATTCGTCAACAATAGTGGCATCAATATCAGCAGGCGTTAAACGTGGCGCATTTAAGTTTTTAGATTGAATTTCTTGCTCAATTTGCTGTTCAGTATTTGACATGAACATAATCCTCAATAAAAAGACAGTCGATTGACTGCCTTAGTATCTGTGAACAATTAAAATTACTCTTGCCTTACAGGGGGCATGTTGTCACTGATTCGTTGAGTTTCAATCCCTTGCATACCTGTTGAGCCTTGCTGTGGTACTGGTGGGTTCATTGGGCTGGTGTTCTGTTGCACCTCTGCTAGTCCTTCACTGCCTAACTGCGCCCCTTCACCTTCTAAATATGGTGAACGTACATCACGTGCTGCTGTCTGTTCTGCGGTTGGGAAGTTAGGATCATCACCCATCGGATTAGGACGCTGATAACCTGCACCTTTCATAATCTCGTCAGCAATTGGCGCAATCTGCGGCATCATTGCCACCTGTGAACCACCTTGCATTGCTGAATATGCAGCTTGCACACCAATTTGTACTGAACGTGCGTCTATTTCCTTAATTTCACTTACTGCTTTACGCTCTTTAAGTTCAAGCTCTCGACGTTTTAGATCAATACCAGCATCGGCAAGTGCTTTATCAACAGCTTCTTTAATTTGTTGTTCCACTTGTTCTGGTGTCGGTGCCTGTGTAGCTTGACGAATAGATTCAATAATATCTTTCTTGAATGGAATGTCAGTCAAGGCCATCACATAAGGCAATACTGCAACTTGAACCTCTTGAGGTAAGGATTTAACAATCTCAGACAAGGCATTAAGTTGTTGTTCTCGGAAAGTGCTGGTACTTGGAACATCATCAAGTACAACTTTCAAGCGTGTACGTTGAACATCATTACTAACATAAGGATAACCATGTTCATCAACCTCAGGTTTATTGATAACAACTGTACGATCCTCACGTACCGCATCACCTTCAATAATGATAGTCTGCTGCTGAGTACCCATATCCTCAACGATCATTGATAGTAGCATTTCTCCCATGAGGGTACGTCCCTCACGGAAATTATCCATCATCTTCATTAAAGTTTGATTGGATTGCTCAACTTGAATCTGCTCTTGTTTACCCGAAGTAGCATTACCTTTTTTACCTTGGAACCCAGAAGTAATATTGCTTACTTGCTCAATAGCAGCACGATTATCACTGATCAGTTGGAAATGTTGCTGTGATAATTCATAGTCACGTTTAACATCAAATCTTGCACCAGGTCTAGCCATATGTGCTGCATCCAATACAATATCAGCATCAGGACGTGCAACTTGACGACGTAATTGTTCGTCTGTCATCGCCACTGCACCTTTGGTACGCTCAACACGTGTAACACTCATGCCCCAACGTAGCTTTGAGATACCAGAGTTAATACTGTCTTGACTGTACTTCATGCCACGAACAAAGCCATACGGTATGCCAGTATTATCTTCACGAAACCCAAAAAAAGGCACATAAGGGAAATAATGGTGTGAATATGGCGAAGGACTATCATGTAAAAGGTGTGGTCCAAGCCAATATGAACGGCGCAATTTTGATATGGTAGCCTGCTCTACACGTGCAACACCTTGATAAATTGCTAAGTCATGAGCCATATTATTGGCATCATACTCAACGATACGACCATCACTGAACTTTAAAACTGGTACACGCACCCAACGACGGTACCAAACCTCAGTAACGTTTATCTCTTTAGATGTAGGGTTATACCAGTAGTTTTCACTTATCGTCCATGAACGTGCATCAAGCCAAGCATTTTGTAAGCCTGTACTTGCTCCACCATCCAGCACATCAGGTTGTTGCCACCATGAACCACCATAACGACCAACTGTTTGGATTAGCTCCTTGTGTTCTGGGAAAGCACTCATTAAACGCTTAGGATGAACCCAACGAGTACGACGTAACCAGCGTGCATCAGATAAGTCTGGTTCTGTAGACTTCATATCCCAATGAATTTCATTACGATGAACTACAACACAACGATAAGGATATTTGAATGGGTCTTGCTCACGCTTTACCTCAACCCATCCTAAACCACATGAAATTTGAGGACGAAAAGCATCACTACACGCTTTATCTGCTTTAGATAAGCGTTCAGCTTGATTTAATTTGTAGTTCAAGGCATCAGCAACATCATCACCGCCAGTTTCACCATTGGCTTTTACACGCCAATCAGTACGAGTCTGTAGCTCATAACCCATAATCGACAATAAAGCTGGACTAATTCTGTCCTCTACTGCAGGTGGAATACCGATCTGTTGCATACGGTTAAGCAAATCTGTATCTAATTGATTGCCATCTGCATAATCCATCTCTTTATCTGCGATGTGACGCCAATGAGGTTGTTCCTCAATTTCGTGCATGATCTCCGTTAATTCTTCCAGACTGAGCGTATCATCATCGCTAATCTGCTCACTTGTAGCTGTATCTTCTTGAGTAAACATAGCTTTTCCTTATAAACGCCAATCTGTCGGAGGTGCTTCGACATAACCATGTTGATTTTGATGTGTTGTACCTTGATTCATACCAGTAAGACTAGCCGTATAGACGTAATCACCAAGCAAACCTGCATCTTTAGCCTGTGCCCATTGTCTAAGTGCATCTGCACCTTCTGAGCAACCATTGGATTTATCAGGCTGATCAATAAACATATTGGCTTGTTGGTTAAATTTCTTTTTATAGCCTTCGATCCGTTCGATACCCAGTTTGCAACGTTCTTCATCAAACCAAGCATTCTTTAAATGTCTACGAGTCTGTTGAATACCAGTTGTGAGTAACGTAATACGTGGAATGACCACAAAATTATGACCAGGTAATAATTCCTCAAGCATTTCTAATACTGACTTGTTGTAATCACCAAGCCTTTGATGTGCTGCATCGTGCGGTAAATAATGAGTATGATAGATATAAGGTTTATCTTTAATCAGTTTCACGTAATGACGTAAATCTTGAAAATGATCTTCTTCATAATCAATAAAGCGATCTTGCTGATTCATCATTTGATGGAACCAAATTGCACAACCATCATGGTTGCCAATATCCCAAAACGTACACGTCGGTACATCTAAAACTTCAATTTGAGCAATACCACTACGTTTACGCAACTCAAGCATATCTTTTGCGTAGTAGTTCCCTTCTGTACTGACCTGAAATGCTTCGTCAGGAAATGAGGGATACTCTTGCCACATTAAAGCCTGATCACCAGATAGATCATTATCACGTGTTGATACATACCAAGCACGTTGATCAGGATCAATTTTGATCTTCTTGCCTAAGTTTCTGGATACAACAATTTCAATGTGATCAAAAATATTATGATCTTTTTTTGAAATAATGACTTCAGTTGAGTCAATACGGTACTTAGGTTCTTCCCACCAACCATAAAAATGTAGTCTGAAATCTTTTGGCGTAAGTTTTTTGCGTGAAGCAAAGTTCTTCTGTGCGATCTGAACCTTATCAAAGAAGTCACCACCACGACCTTCAGCAGTAGATTCAATGACACATATACCTGTTGTTGGAACTGCTGGTAATGAACCTGTACGAACCTCTTTCGCTTTACCAGGTGATTGAGCGCAAATCTTACCGTATTCAGAAATAAGTAAGCGGTGCATGGTACCGCCACGGAATGATGTGGCCACTGAAATTTTAGAACCATTATGGGCGAATTCCATCTCAGTTCCATTATTGGTTTTGAGTGGAAAGCGTTCTAATATTTCAGGTGGTAAGTTATCGTACGCAAATTTAATCTTATCGCTAAAAATATCACCAACAGTTTCAAGGTTCTGTGCAATAACACCGCAATGCTGATTGGCGTTAAATAAAGCGTGATCAAGCCATAAAATACAAATCAATGTGGTGAAACCTAACTGACGTGCTTTTAAAATAATATTGCGGTACCACAACCGATTTAAGAATTTCTTCTGTGCATCATTAGGCTGGAATGGTAATTCAAATGTTGGAGCTTCTTCTACTTGCCCCAACTCATTTACAAAGTCATCACCTTTAATTTTAATCTTATATAAACAGCCACTAAAAATACGCCAAACAGGGTCTGCCAAGCAGCGTTCAAGCTCCTCGGCATTTGTCGGTAGTGGCTGTAAGTTAGTGTTATAAATCAATTTTTACTCCATTTTGCACAACATTGGTGCATTTTTGAAGCGTGTACGTGAATGAAATTGTTTTGGTGTGGGTGATTAGTCGTTCCATTCACGTACATGCACTAATATTCAGGATCATCTGCAATTGGTTTGAACGCAGAACTATTTCCAGTGCTCACTCGTTCAAGTAATGCAGTCAGTGCATCGACAGGTTTATTGTTCTCATCATCAAGTCCAAACGCTTGACGTTCTAAAGCAATCAATGTTTTGAGTGTGTCGCTTAAATCTTTCATAGACTTCACACGACCAGGCATTGAGATGATCTTCATATAAAGGTCATTTACTTTGTCATTGCCTTTATCATCAGGTGACCACATGAGCTCACCCAACATTTCCAGCAATTTGACATTCTCTTGACCGACCATCATTTCGAGCTCATCAAATAGGCTCATAGCAATCTTGCGTGAACGTTGAATATCCTTACGATGTGCTAATCGAACTGACGCTACTTCATTGGCATTTGCATCGATAGTGTCTTTTTCTGAAATGGTCGTTTTCGTGCGCACACTGCTGCGCACACTCTCCTTGCGCACAATGTCATCTGCTTTAGCTTTAATTTTTTCAGATAGATCACGAACCCATTCGTATTGCTTTGCTCTACGTCTAATGCCTGATTCTGCAATATCATGCTCACCTGCAATTTGACGTAGAGACTTAATACCTGCTCGATAATCGAGTTCGATCTTTTCCCAATCAATTACTTTTTTTTCAGCCATGATCACCAAACCTCATATTGGTTTAATGATCATGTATATATGTGGGGGAGGTCTAACCTTAGAGGGGGGTGAAGCCGTTTTGATAAATTACAACAGCTCTCCTTGCTTGCCTATATCCAATAAATCCCCTACTTGCTTCGATAATTTACGTACTTGACCTGAAACTTCACTCTGAAGTATTGCCATATGATGACCCATCTCAATATTTGCATATTGCATCGCTTCAGCAACCATGAGATTGCCAAGGTTACGTGCTTCACGTGGCGTTAATGTCAAAATCTGATCATCACCAATTTCAATTTTAACGGTACCATCAGGTAAAACCATCTTGGACATAATACGAGATGGGCGATGTTTAGGGGCTGGAATGAATACACCACGCTGTACACGGATAATCTGGCCACTATCGACAAGATGGCTTAAACGATCATCAACGATAGATAATTTGAAGCCTGTCAATTGTGACAAAGTTTCTCTAGTAACGATTTGCTCTTGATTATGTAAATCCTCAATGGCTTCAAGGATTGTTTCAGCGTTAGACTTCATTGTCATACTCCCCTAAATCGTTCTTAAACTTCAACTACGTCAATATTGTGAATTAATTTCATCAATTTACGTTTGATGATGTAATCCGCAGTTTTATGACCTTTGGCATCTTCACAGATGAACTGATCATCTTTGGTCCAATAAACAAAGTCTGCTATGTAATCTGTGCCACGTACTTTCTCACCACAAATTTTCTGTGCCGGTATCAGGTTGTATCGAACCTGGGTCTGTAAATCCTTGATCTCACCTGCACGTTGTAAGACCTTTAAATCATTTAAACGACGATATTCATGCTGTGAATCAGCAACTTTTTCACCATCAACGACAACTTTATGATTCCCATACTTTGGCTGTTTAGGCTTGTTGTCACGTTGATGGACCAGTCTCTTAATTTGAGATTGTGATAAATAATTTGTCATGCTCTACCTGCATTAGAATTTTTATTAATACCCTTCACCTGAGCCATCAATTCAGGTGGACAGGTGGTGATTCTTCTCCCATCTTCCTTAGGTGCTTTTAATGCCCCAACTGGATCAGTGAATGCTTGAACATCTCCCATCAATTTCGCATTTGAAACGATACGGACGTACATATCCTTGAATGCTTTTGACTGTGATTCAGCACGAGGGTTTAACTCATCAAAACCTTTCTTAAATTCTTTAAGGGTTTTGAGCACATGCACACTGATTGAGATCGTCTGATTCGATTTCTCGTATGCTAATGCTTGTTGCCATGCTTCATTTTCAGTGAGCCAATGTGAACCTTGTAAACACCAAATCTTAAAATCTTGAATACATGGTGGCCATGGTTCATGGAGCATACGGTTATACCCATTTTCCAGCTGCTGAACTGTCAATCCTGAAAAGTCCTCAATCATTGCCTGTTCAAGATCAGCTTCATCAACTGCTGCCCAAAAATCTGTAAATTTCTTACCGTAACGAATACGCATTTTGTCAATTAAACGACGTGCTTCAGTAATGGTGAACTCACGCATGACCCACCTCCTCAATCAGAAAGTTCTTTGGGGGTTCAGGTACTACATCAATTATTGATGATTCCTGATGTTGTTCTTCACGGACTTTTTGACCATAACGCAACCAACGATTTACATTTTCCTGTTTAGCTTGGTATGCAGATGGTGTTTGGATAGGTTTATTTCGTCCTGATTGCTCAGTGACGCTATTTTTCGCCTTTCGGTTGATAAGTTTATGCTTGTTGTTGTTTACCCATGTCAGGAACGCTACAGCCCACTTCTGTGCTGTCTTGAAAGATTGCTTACCGTAATCATTCGGTGATGCAAACCAATCTCCAAATTCATCAAACAGGTTTTCAAGATCGTGTTGATCAAGATCAGGGTGTCTAGGTTTAGACAATTCGATGAAATCAGATTTCAATGTTGAATATTTCTGACCAAGTTCGATCACTGAGATTTTTGCAAGATCAAAATTGTGGTACTGAACAAATTGAACTGGCGGTTGTGAAATTTTTTCTTCGTGTGTATTACTACTACGTTCTATTGGTTGTTCTATTGGTTGTTCTTGGTAGTTAGTATGACCCTGCGTCACTGCTTTTTGCACCAGAGTCACTGGTTGTTGCGTGAGAGTCACTGGTTCACTGTCGTCAGAGTCACTGGTATTGTTATCAGAGTCACTGCTTTCATTGTCCGAGCTGTGACCCTGCGTCACTGCTTTTGTGAGACCTTCTACATCAAAACGGTAATAAGATCGACGACCATTTGAACGATCTACAACCAATATTCCTAAATTTTCGATGTGTTTAATGTGTAAGCCCACTGCTCGATTTGATAGTCCAGTATCATCCATGAGTGTTTGAATGGATGGAAAACATTCACCAGTTTCATAATCAGCGTATGTAGCCAAAGTGATTGCCACTAACTTAGTTGTTGGTGGCATGGAAATTTGACGTACAGCTTTAACAAAGTTGAAATTGCTCATGCAGCACCTCGGTATTTTTTCTCATGGCTAAAGTTAGCTTCCACCAAGGCTCGTGCAAGTTGAGGGCAAACTGAATTACCCACCATTCTTGTCTGCTCTGTTTTAGTTAACTTGATTTCATTGCCTGTCTCGTCCAGCCCTTTTTCAAAAATATAAGAATCTGGAAAACCTTGTGCTTTAAAAAGTTCAACTGGTTGCAACATGCGAAAACCAATATCTGCAATTTGATATTGTTGTTGGCCAACAGTTACCAATCCAAACCGGTCACGAGTTGGGATTGTGCGCAGCGGCTCCCCAATAGAGTTCCCATCTTTTTCATTTCCGTAAAATGCAGTGAGGAATGCGCGAACTTCAGCAAACTGGTTTACAGTGGTCATGGTGTGGATCGGTTCACTAAGTTCCTGCCCAATGCAGTTATTCTTCATCTTTGATAGATGACTAACGACAAGTGAGTTGTGGTCCTTTGCTGTAATCGTATGCACAGGCTCTTTTGCTGAACTGCCCAATACACCAGTGTAATTCTTAGCAAGAAATGCACTTAATAAACCGAATCTATTCTCTGTTGTTACTGTACGAGTGGGTTCTTTAAGTAAAAAACCTCGTGTCTCTTCACCTTGTTTTTTGCCGTAGTAGGTCGAAATAAAAGGTGCAATCAATGCATGATGTCCACCTTTAGTTTGCGCACAGATAGTCCGCAGCGGCTCATTAATTGGCATTGACCGTTTGTTCGATGCATTTGCACACTCAGTTAAAACTGGAGCCATGCCATTAATAATGAACGGATCTGGATTATCAAAAACAAACTTCTTAAGTCCACCTGCAATACGTTCAAGTGTTGCAGGTGCAAGCGGACGTGTACGTGTGAAAATACTCGGACATTCAATTGACCAGTCAATACATTCCGCAGCGGTACGCCAAGGTTTTAAATTTCCTTTTTGCACCTGTATAGAATCAGGATGACCATGCGTTGGTTGTGGCCATTGAATTTTTAAACCATCACGCCTAGCAATGAGAAAGAATCTCTTACGGATAGTTGGTGAGCCATAGTCACATGCTCGTAATTCTCGATAATCAACTTGGTAACCTTGTTTTTTAAGTGCGTTCACAAATGATTTGAAAGTACGACCTTTATTTTTAGGACATGGTTTCCCATCTGCAGCAAGATCACCCCATGTTTTAAACTCTTCAACATTCTCAAGCATAATGACGCGTGGGCGAGTTTTAGCTGCCCAACGTAGTGCCACCCAAGCCAAACCACGAATTTTCTTTTCAACAGGTTTACTACCTTTGGCTTTTGAAAAATGTTTACAGTCTGGAGAAAGCCAAACCAACCCTACTGGTTGATTACCTGTAACTTGAATTGGATCTATATCCCAAACAGACTCACAGTAATGCCTAGTCTCAGGATGATTCATTCGATGCATCGCTAAAGCTTTTGGATCATGATTAATTGCCACATCCACAGGGCGATTAAATGCTTGCTCTAAGCCTGTAGATGTGCCACCACCACCCGCAAAATTATCAATAATTAGTTCATGAGGAAGTAAATTAAAATTCACGCTGCCACCCCCAACCCATTACCAGTAAGAGATATCTGAACTGCTTTAAATTCGCGCTGGCATGCCACGTTCTTGAACGCAGAAAAGCAGGTCACAATGTATGGCTGCTTTACAATTTTGAATCCCGGTCCCGCAACTTCATGGAAATATTCATCCATTAACTTGTTGGCACCTTTCCAGCGAGTTTTGACACCACATTCAACGATGTAAATCGGCTCTTGATCTTCTTCACAACCATTCAAAAACTGTCCATATGTCATGCGTTCAGGTACAGCTATTTCAAAATCGAGCTGTATAGATCGGCCATCTGGATGATCTGCGTATATGTCACAACTGATATGGAAGCTTTGCTCCCTGTCGATTAAATCCTTACGCATGGCAATTACAAGTGTACCCTTGGTCAAAGTTAGCAAATGGGCTAACTCAGGCGCTTGATCCTCAGATTTCCCATTTGTTAATTGCCAAAGTTCGAGAATGCGATTTTCTTCAATCGCTTCCCCAATAAGCTGAAACTTGCGTACAGGATTTAAAGCAGGTTTATTGGGGTTGTATTTTTTATTGCGTTTTTTAATCACGCCACACCCCCTAATCGAATTAAAGCAGCCCCAAAAAGCATGAAAATGAACAACAAAGTTTTGTGGAGTTCTTTCATACGGCACCGCCAGTGATCTTTTTTAAAGTTAGATACACAGTGAACATTTTCCCTGCCGAGTAATCTGCGACTCGAACATCTGTGCATTCAACTAAATGACGATGCTCACCAAAATGCACACGACTTCCTGCACGCTCTAAGGTCACGCGGTGCCATCCCTCTGGTGCTGGATCACATGAAAAGTGCTTCACATATTTCTCATCACCGCACTGGATGGAGCAAAGAGGTTCAGCAACCCATAAAACTTGATTAAGAAACTTCTTCACAGACAAATTTTTATTACTGAATCCTTGCTTCATGCGCATGTTTACGCTGATTTTGCATGTGTCGTTATCACGAATTTTTTTAGCTTGGTTACGATCAACAATTAATTTGTTTTTCAAGCAGCACCTCGCATCAAAACCAATTGTTTTGCAGTAACGGTACGTGCTGAGATATCAGTACCAAATGACCAACGGAACTTGGCATACACATGCACAATTTCACAGTTATCAATGCGTATAGTTGAAGCAACGCGATAAGCCCAGCCATCCAATCTGACGATCTGACCATGCTTAAATCGAGAACGTGTTTTAGGGCGACGTAGGTTCATGCTGTCACCCCATTCGCTTTTTGCTTTTCTTCGCGCTGCTTGAACACACACTCAGCATGGATGACACGAAAACCTTTAGCGTCTTGGCGCTTTTCAAAATGCCCTGCACCTTTTGCAACAAAGTGCGTGCAGTAATAGCAATAACCACTAAAGCGATTTCTCATGACTGCACCCCTTTCACCACATACTTAATTTCACCATCCAAAATGGCTTGAATTAAGCGTTTATGCTGAGGTGCCCAATACAGTGATTTAACGTAAACGCGCAGCTTTCCATAATCATGCTGCTTGCGCTTAATAAAACCGTCAGCTTCTTGGCGCGTTAAGAAAACACCAACTTCAAACCACTCTGTTTTGAAGCAAGTTTTGTAAAGATGTAGGTCGTTATCTTCAGAAAAACTTTTTAAAACATCATCCTGATCACGCTTATCAAGATCACTGAAAAGCTCTGAATGTTCTTCAATTGCCAAGCCGTTCAGTGCATGCTTATCTTCTGCATCAAGTTCATCAAAGTAATGTTGAGAACTTTCAAATTCAGTACCTTCTTCACCGTCAATCCAGCATTCTTTATCTGAATATTCTGAGTTCAGCCCATAGACCTTTTTTTCTTCTTGGACATGGAAAATAGGGCTTGCAGTACCAGCATTAAATTCAGTCTGTGATGATTTAAGGTCAGCAACCAATTGCAACCATTCACCTAAGGTAAATTGACTCATGCTGCACCCCCTTCTTCCACGTCATCCAACCCAGAAACAAACAAAGCCACTGGAGCTTCACCTTCAATAATCAAACAGTGATGACACTGTTCCCCTTTAAACTCTGGACATTTGCCAGCGCACTTATGTTCTGTTAAATTACTCATGTTCATTTACCTGAATGTTGATGAATACTAGAAGCTCGACCTGCAACGT
Source organism: Acinetobacter sp. NigerLNRRAM0016 (assembly GCF_054112845.1). Classification (NCBI taxonomy): domain Bacteria; kingdom Pseudomonadati; phylum Pseudomonadota; class Gammaproteobacteria; order Moraxellales; family Moraxellaceae; genus Acinetobacter; species Acinetobacter sp. NigerLNRRAM0016. Next base: position 191,202 of record NZ_JBSYVT010000002.1, on the reverse strand, counting down.
CGGGCTTTTTTAATGCCTGCCAAAAACTTTTCAAATTTCTGCATACATTCTTGAATACGCTTGTAGACGTTGTATTCTTTGATTTTTCTATGTGCTCAGATGATGATTGACCTGTCTCCAGTTCGATCTTTTTATCTATGGCATCTCTTAACCATTTCGCACGATCACTACCTTGGCTTATCGCCAATTCATCAATGATCTCTTGGACTTCCAGCGGTACACGTGTTGACATGGGTGCCAACAGTTTTTTGCTGAATACAAACATTATTTTTGTTTCCATAGGTTCACCTATTGAATTTGTTCAGGCTCTCTTAGTTCAATCCAAATGTCCTGATAATCTTCTGGGAAAAGGTCTTTACGTGTGCAGATTCCACGATCTTCCGCAATCACAGCTAGGCGGATTTTTCTGTCAGTTGGAATAGCTTTCCAACCACTCACTGAAGGTCCTGTAATACCTAAAAGCCGTGCAACTGCATTACATCCACCAAGGGCTTCTATAAGTTGGTTGTCATTCATGTTGCTCTCCTATAACAAAAGCAATTATTAGGTATTCCTTATAAATAATCAATAGGCACACCTAATTTTATTCATGTTAGGATTTCCTAATGATTTGAGAGTTACTTATGAAGACACTTGCTGAAAGACTAAAATATGCAATGGAAGTTTTACCACCTAAAAAAATTAAGGGTGTAGAACTTGCTCGTGCTGTTGGTGTTAAGCCACCATCTGTTAGTGACTGGCTTTCTGGTAAATCTAAAACAATGGAAGGGGAAAATCTTTTACGTGCAGCACATCGCTTGAATGTAAATCCTATTTGGCTAGCTACTGGGAAAGGCTCACCTAAACAAGATGGTGAAATTAATCCTCAATTCACCCAGGTAAATGAATGGGATACCAATACTCCAGTAGATGATGACGAAGTAGAAATCCCATTTTTCAAGGATTTTTCTTTTGCTTGTGGCGGTGGTTCATTCAATGAAGCTATTGCTAATGAAAGACGTAAATTAAGAATGTCCAAAGCGACTTTACGCAATTTAGCAATCACAGAATCTAATGCAGTTGCAGCAACTGCATCAGGCGACTCAATGACACCAACCATTAATGATGGCGATACAATCCACATTGATCTTGGTCGCAAAGAGGTTAAAGATGGTCGTATCTATGTGATTTGTATAGGTGGGCTTCATTACTGCAAGCGTTTATATAACCTACCCTTTGGTGGAATCCGATTGTTATCTGATAATTCAGAAGAATATAAAGAAATTGAACTAACAGCAGAAGAAAGAATCTCTCAGCAATTTGAAATTATTGGTTGGGTTTGGCAGATTGCGAAATTGGAAAAATGGTAACACCTGAAGGTATAAGTGTTTTAAGCCCAAACGAGTAAGAAAAAGTTAAATCATTATAATTTAGGTATTTAAGAATGCATGACTTTATATATAACTTGGGCATTATTGGTTTAATAATTATATTTTTTTATATCGTTTTTTGGCTTGATCGCAGAAATAAGCCAAGTGAACTTGATTTACTCAGAAATCATTTACAAAGAGTCACGCACCCCAATTTAACAGTTAAGGGTTTTGGTAATTATCATATCGAATATGTGATAAGAGGACACCAAACTTTTGAATATTTTAAATTTTCAAGTCAATATCAACAAAACTTAGAAATAATGAAAAAAGACCCATCTATAAAAATTTTGAATCATGGCTTAACAGGGTACCGTGACTGGGAGAAATGGGGTAATTAAGGTGACAAATTTGGTATTACAAGCATTTTGATGATCTAACAGTATATCAATAAACACCACTCAACCTGCTATATGCAGGTTTTCTTTTATCAAAAACAAAAAATTAGGCATTCCTAAAAATAAATTAGGAATACCTATTGACTAAATAATTAGGTTTACCTAATATTTATCTCACACACTAACCCAATGTGAGGTAAAAATGTCTACCAAACCAACCAACGCACAGCAATTTGTTGCTGACTTAGGTGCAGGAACCTTTGCTAACCAACTCGGTGCAGCTATCAGCATGGTTTCTCAAGGTGCTGTTCAGCACAACAAAAAAGGGCAAATCAAAATCACACTTGATATTGCTCGTATCGGTGATTCAAGCCAGGTCGAAATTGCACACACACTCGCTTTTGTTGAACCAACAGCAAAAGGTAAACGTGCAGAGGACACCACCTCAAAAACTCCAATGCATTTGAATGCTGGTGGTGATGTCACTTTGTTCGCTAACCATACAAGCCAATTATTCACCGAAGACGCTTAAACAGCCCCCTTCTCATTACAACAATTTTACCAACCATCCATAAGGTACTGAAAATGGAAAACTCTGCTAAAGAAATCGTTGAACTTGCGTTACCTGTAAATGATTTATCTCGTGGTCAACTTGTTGCCATTCATGAAAATTTCAATGTTCATGATTTAGAACAATTTCAAGCTGGTCGTAACCGTGCACGTGGTGTTTTAAAAACCCCATCTTTTGAAGATTTCAAAAGTTATGTTTCAAGTAATACACAGTCTGAAAATTCTGTTCCTGAAGTAAAAGTTTATGCACCTGTATTTGTTGACCACAAAAATGTATCAGCAACGGCAATTTTAAACTTCAAAGTTGTTGGATTGGTTCAAGGTCATTGTGACCATAAAGCAGTCTTACAGCTTGAACCAACTGTAGTTTGGGAAAAGCTCAATCAGCTTAAAGATAACAAACTTAATCAAAAGCGTTTTGCAACATTACTTGAAGATTGGGCAAGTGTATTCGCTGCAACAAGTGAAACTGGTGAAACGATCCATATTGCGGAAGCAATTAATGCAGTTCGCAACATGAAAGTTGGCTCATCTTCAACTACTGATTCGTCAGTATCAAACATGCAAGAAACTCGCTCAGTCTTTGACAAAGTTGAAGCTTCAAGCACAGCAGGGAAATTACCAAGTTATTTTGAAATCATTGATCCAGCTTATGTCGGTCTTGATGACAAAACTATTCGCTTGCGTCTTGTAGTAAATAGCTCAGATGGTGAGCCATCGTTTGCATTGCAAATCGTTAAAGAAGAACTCTTGCGTAATGAAATTGTTCAAGAATTCAAGGAAAAAGTGATTGCCTTGCTTCCTGAAAACCCTGTCCGTATTGGTACCTTTTCCGCTTAAAACTAAAAATTAAGCAATAAAAAGCCCCGAAATTTTGATCGAGGACGGGGCTTCTTTAGGGGGTATAGCAATCGCTATAAGGAGATTATGAACATGGTTTCATTAAATTTCAAATCAATTTTGTTGGGTTTTGGTGGTGCAGTAGCGATGACAGCAGTTTTAGCGTCTGTGCAAATGTATCAACCAGCCAAGCTACCTGTTGAAGAACAGCAGCAGATCACAGTGGCATCAGACATCTACAAGGTGGATGAGCTCGATTTAGGACCATACAACGACTGTCAACATGACTGTCATGCAACCTTATTGACAGCAAATGACCAGTATTACATCGAGGTGAATTTTGACTATTCAGGTTTCGATGATGGTAACGGCTTTAATCGTGCTGTAGGCATTCAGATTGATCGCTTAGAACCTGAATTGGTCGGTGATGAAGATGGCGAAATCAATGCATATCTTGATCGTTATGAAATCGACAAGATCAATGATGCCCTTGAAGACTCTATCGCAGTGAAACTTCAAAAGTTAGGAGGTTCTCATGGGTGAACTTATTGAGATTAAACATAGTCCTAAAGGTCAGCGAAATGAGCTGCAAGCACTGGTTTATAGAATGCTCTGCCCTGTTGTCCCTAAAGATTATAGCGAAATCAACATTGGTAAATCGACTGTTTACGTGTTGTTGGAAGGCTTCCCTTGGCAAACCATTAAAACACGCGACCCTTTAAATAGTCACCTCAATGGTGAGAAATGGGGGTGGAATCCACTCAAAGTCAAAAGTTCTGGTCGATTTGGTGGTGGATGGGCTTTCAAATTTGGCATCACTTCAAATGAAAATTTTCGTGAATTAGTTATTGACGTGGGAATTGGTTCAATTCGTTTGGAAATCATGAATTCACGTAGAGGATTTAGAGCATGAATACACAAGTTAATCGTGACCAATTTCTTGCAGGTCGTAAAAAAGGTATCGGTGGTTCAGACGTTGCTGCAATCCTTGGTTTTAGCCCATACAAATCACCATACCAATTGTGGTTGGACAAAACAGGTCGTAGTGAGCGTAAAGAATCACAAAATGAGTCTGCGCATTTCGGCAACCTACTTGAAGATGTTGTTGCAAAAGAGTTCTCACGTCGCTCAGGCATGAAAGTTCAACGTGTTACTCAGCAATTATCTCTTGAAAACATCGGAGAGTCTTGGGCTATCGGTAACATTGACCGTGCTGTTGTTAACCCTGATATCGCAGGACGTGTTTTCTTTAAAGATGGGAAACTAACTACAGACCAAGGCTTGGAATGTAAAACAGCTTCGGAATATTTGTCCAAGTTATTTGGTGAAGAAGGAACAGATCAAATTCCAGACTATTACCTTACTCAGTGTCTTTGGTACATGAAACTTACAGGCTTCCAAGTATGGCATCTTGCCGTTCTTATTGGTGGCAACAAGTTCCGTATGTATCGCATTGAACGTGATGACGATTTAATTGAATCAATCTTTAAACAAGTTAAAGCATTTTGGTTCAACCATGTCATTGCTGATGTGCCACCAGACCCTACTTGTTTTGATGATGTTTTACATCGCTGGTCAAACCATGTTGTAGGTAAACAAGTCGAAGCTGATTTTGAACATATCAAACTCGCTGAAGAACTTATCACTGTTCAAGGTCGTCTAAAAGCAGATAAGGCTCGTGAAGATGAAATCAAATTAAAGATTGTCTCAACGATGCAGGATGCGGAAATGATGATTAGCCAAGGCAAGTCTATCTGCACTTACAAAGAACAATCCTCTACTCGTATCGACAGTACGCTGTTGAAGAAAGAAGAACCTGATTTATTTGCGAAATATAGCAAAACATCAAGCACACGTGTTTTCCGTATTTCAAACAAATTTAAAGAAACAGTTTAAGGAATTTTATTATGAACGCATTAACAACCCCACAAAATGGTCAGATTGCCCACTTAACTGCTTTTGACATCATGATGAATCCTGAAATTATGGATCGTTTTGAGCGCATTGCAAGTGTCATGGCTTCATCAAAATTTGCAGTGCCGAAACATCTTCAGGGCAATACTGGAGATTGTTTAGCCATCATTATGCAATCAGCACAGTGGCAAATGGACCCTTTTGCTGTAGCTCAAAAAACTCATCAAATTAATGGTGTATTAGGGTATGAAGCGCAACTTGTGAATGCTGTGATTACCAATCGTGCACCTATCACAGGTCGTTTAAATTTTGAATGGTATGGTGATTGGGCAAAGATCAACGGCAAGGAAGATAAATCATGGGATAGAGGCATTAAAGTTTGGGCAACATTAAAGGGTGAAACTTCTCCACGTGAAATTGATATTTCTATGGGACAAGTAGGCTCAGTACGCAATTCACCTTTATGGGTAAGTGATCCACGCCAACAACTTGCGTATCTTGCTATTAAACGTTGGTCACGCTTATATACACCCGATGTAATTCTAGGTGTTTATACCCCAGATGAAATTGCTGAACGTGAAGAACTTGATGTTACCCCAGTTCAATCAACGGTAAAAAAACATCAAGGTGCGAGTGGGCTCAAAGCTCAAATGGCTGAACGTGCACAAGTTCAAGAAACTGTTATTGATATGGCATCCGAGTTCAACACAACAGCTCTAATTGCAGAAATTTATGCAACTGAGACACTGGAACAGCTAAAAGAAGTCAGTAGCACAGTACCTACTGATTTGGGTGAACCTGCTCAAACTGATATTAAAAACGCCCATGGCTGGCAGAAGTTCTATCTTCAGTTGATTGTTGATCTTGAAGATGCAGCAGATGTTGAAACCATCAATAAGATTATGGGTGAGCGTTTTGAGCCACACACTTCTGGCTTAACTGATATTCAAATTGACAAGATCAATTCGATTTACGAACGCAAAGCAGCTGAATTAACAGCATAACTCTGGCATGTGGTGCCCTCATCGATGAGGGTACCAATAGTGAGACCAAAGATGAATCCAACTATTGAACAACAACATGCCATTGATATGGCATTACATGGTCAGTCTTGTAAAGTGACCGCATACGCCGGTGCTGGTAAGACTTCTACCCTTAAACTGATTGGTAATGCAAAGCATCACCAACATGGAATGTATTTGGCATTTAACAAGGCTATTGCAACAGAAGCACAGTCTAAATTTAACCATAATGTTAAGTGCAAAACATTTCACAGCCTAGCTTATAACTCAGTTCCACGCTGGCTGACCAATAAATTAAAAAATCGTCGCTTGATGTCAAACCAATTGGCATCTCGCCATGATCTTGAGAATTATCAAGTACCAGTGGCATTGGTTAAACAACGTGGTGAGGATGACCAGAAGCGTTTATTTAATTCAAAACGTATGGCCACATCTATGATGAATGCCGTTGGTTATTTCTGCCGTTCTAATTACAGCGAAATTCAACTATCACAAGTTTACGCTGCTTTACCTGATTGGATGGATGATACATATCGTGCTGAATTGGCAAATATCCTTTTACCTAAGGCACATGATTACTGGAATGACATTTTAAATCCTGCTGGCATTAACCGTCTCGAACATGACCATTACCTAAAATATTGGGCATTGAGCAATCCAGTGATTAATGCTGACTTTATTTTATTTGATGAAGCACAAGATGCTGATCCAATCATGTTAAATGTCTTAAGTAAACAACGTGCTCAGGTAATTTATGTTGGTGATCGTCACCAGCAAATCTATGCGTTTCGTGGTGCTGTCAATGCGATGCAATCCCTAGATATTGCTGAAACACGTTTGAGTCAATCATTCCGTTTTGGTGAAACCATTGCTGATCTTGCGAATAAAATTTTGTTCAATGTTTTGGATGAAGAAATTCCATTACGTGGTTTTGAACAAATTGACTCCAATGTTGGTGAAGTCACCGATATGGTTGCAGATGCATTTATCTATCGTACCAATGCTGCTGCCCTTTCCAACATGGTTGAGTTGGTAAAAATTGGACGTGAACCACGTTTGGAAGTTGATACAGGTTCTTTATTAAAAAACATTGAAGATGCCAAAAAAGTTAAGTCTGGAATAAAAGTCCATGATGGAAGTGTGTTTGAAGGCTTTAGCAATTGGGAAGAAGTCATTGAATATACAAATGAAGTCTCTGGAAATGACTTAAAAGCACTTGTTAGCCTAATCAATAAAGTGGGTGAAGAAGCTCTAATCAGCTCATTACTAAAAAGTAATTCTAGTGATTATGACTGCATTGTGACCACAGCTCATAAGTCTAAAGGCTTGGAGTTTAACAAGGTCAAACTTGGTGGTGATTTCTTTTATAAAGAAGCTGCTGCACCTGGTGAAAAAATCCTAACCGAAGATGAAGCTCGACTTTTATATGTTGCTGCTACTCGAGCTAAAAAGCAGTTAGATATTTCTGCATTGAACCCACTATTTAAAAAGATTGGATATAACACTCAAGCTGAGGTAAATGCCTTATGCGTCCAATAGTAAAACAGAAAAACTTCTTAGGCTTCAAAATCTGGTTAGAAAAACTAGGGTATGAGGTAAAGCAATTAGATGGTGGTTTTGTGGCACGAGCAAAAAGCCGAGAAGCACAACGAGCATATAAAAAGTCACATCATTATGTGCGTGTTGGCTCAGACCTTTCAGGTAATCAAGCAGCTTATGAGCTTGGGGCTGAATTTGAAAACCATCTTCGTGCACCTGAACAGACTTGTACAGCAAAAGCAGAAAAGGAAATTCTGCATATTGTTAAAGGTGAATCACATGGAATGGGTTATCTGGTGGCTTGAAGTTATGTTGGTAGTGAACGGATTTGTATTTATTAACTTTGAATTATGGTGGCTGTGATGCTTGATTTAAATAAAGAGCGTGAAGCGTTTAATGAGAATTTTGGATTACCTGAGTCTGACGATTGTTTTTTAGGTGAAACTTCTCCTGAGCAAAACAAATTGATGTTGAAATGTCATTGGCTTGGATGGCAAAGATGTGCCGAAACTAAACAAGCAGAAATAGACCAACTCAAATCAAAATTAGCTGATGCGGAAAAAGCTGTTGCACATTATAAAGCTATGAATGAAGCAAGTGAGGTGGAATGATGGGAGTAGCTATCAATCGAAATGACCAAATCGACACATCAATGATGTTGATTCTGCGTTATAAAAGACCTGTTGTTGCCTTAAAAGATATTGTTGAAGATTACATGCCACATTTAGATATGGCAGCTGCAAAACAACGAGCAGCTAAATGTAAACTACCTTTCCCAGCATTTAAGGTAGATGGTAATAAATCTGAATACTTTGTAAACTTAACGGATGTTGCAGTTTGGTTGGATTCACTGCAAAAAGAGTCTCAAAGAAATTGGAGTGAGGTGAATTGATTTCACCTCATTTTTTACGCCAATTCTACGCCATACGCCACGCAAAAAACACTAAGATATTGATTCCAAATTATTATTATAAATAGTCTAACCCACCTGCCATAGGTGCGACGATTAAATTATTTGACAGTTGATAGGGACCAATATACATATATATTCATAACTTTTAATCACCAGCATAGTATACTGCATCTGCTCTATTTGCTCATCCTTTACCGATTGCCCCGAGACTATGAGAAAAACTGCTTTTCCTGCATCCCTAATTCAATCACTCAAACCATTAAGCGTATTAGCACTCTCATTCAGCCTTGCGGCGTGTGGGGATCATTCGTGGTGGAAAGATGATGAGCCAACTTTAGACAGTGATCAAATTAAGCGCGTTATTCCGTCCCGCGTGAACGATCGCAGCTCATGGGCAAAAGATATTTTTGACATTACTGAGCAACTCGGTATTCCGCAAAGCAAAGAAAATATTTGCAGTATTGTGGCTGTTGTGGATCAAGAATCGAATTTTGTAGCCGATCCAACAGTCCCAGGCTTGGGTGAAAAAGCAGTTAAGGAAGTCCAAGATCGTCTAACTGAAAAATTTACTGATAAATTAGGTGAAACGATTGGCGGTACAGTAGCTGGTTATTTTGAGGAAGTACTCAAAACCCAACCGATCCCTGAAGATAACTACTTAAGCCAAATGCGTCGTGTAAAAACTGAACGACAATTGGATGAGCTCTACCGTGAAATTTTCGACTATATGTCGCAACATTACCATGTCAGTGCATTAACAGGTGCAGCTAAACTGGTTGGGCAAGATGTCGGTGAAAAAATGAATCCGATTACCACTTTGGGCTCGATGCAAGTGCATATTGGCTATGCCAAAGCACATAAACGCCAAGGTGGCAGTATTGCCGAATTACGAACGGATTTATATAGTCAATATGGTGGTTTGTATTACGGCATACACCGTTTAATGATGTACCCAGCCGATTATGACAAAGCCATTTATCGCTTTGCAGATTACAACTCAGGCATGTATTCAAGTCGTAATGCGGCTTTCCAAAGCATGCTCAATGATTTGACCACTGCTGATCTTAGCCTTGATGGTGACTTGCTGCTTTATAATAAGGATGGCTCAATTCGTTCTGCGAAGAGCGAGTCTGAACGCGAGTTAATTAATGTATTCGCTCAGAATAATGTTTTAGTCACTCCACGCCAAATTCGCAGTGACTTGAAGAAAGAAAAAGAGAAAGATTTTGAAGACACGGCAACTTATCGTGCAGTCACAAAACTCTATGAAGAAAAATCAGGCAAAAAGGCATTCTATGCCATGATGCCTCAAGTGGTCATTTCAGGACCTAAATTAAGTCGTGATTATAATACCAACTGGTTTGCCAGCCGCGTGAATGGACGTTATGAAACATGTATGCAACGGGCGAAACGCATAAAAATCTAGCATTATTCGACTTTGATGGCACTTTGTGTAAAAAAGACAGTTTTACAGGCTTCATTTTTTACGCGCTGTCAAAGCGACATATTGTCAAACAGGGCTTGAAACTGCTGCCATGGATTCAAGCCTACTATTTGAATGTCTACCCTGCTCATGCCATGCGACCAAAACTGTTTTATGGCATGTTTAAAGACACGGATTATGCTGAAATCAGAAAGATTGCTGAGGAATATGCACAGCATCTGATTCAAGAATTGGACCCTAAATTCATGCAGCAGTTGCAACTGCATCAAGCACTTGGGCATGATGTGGTTTTGGTTTCAGCCTCCGTCAATTTATATCTAAAACCGCTGTGTCAATTATTGGGAATTGATCTAATTTGTACTGAAACAGAAGTTCGTGAAAGTCGACTTACAGGACATTATCAATCTGCCGACTGTAGCCGAATGGAAAAGAAAAAACGTATTTCTCAGCAATATCCTATAGCTGAATATGCAAGCATTTATGCTTATGGCAATAGTGAAGAAGATCTTGAAATGTTTAGCCTTGCCCAATACACCTATATGGTGGGACGAGACCAGAAACTCCCAGCTTTGCCAGCTCATTTAAAAATGGCTTAAGCTCTAAGATCAGTTTTAATTCTCAAGCATAAAAAAAAGCCAACTTCATGTTGGCTTTTTTACTGGCAGCAGAAACAAATTAAGCTTCTGGTGCTGGGCTGTATTGTTCAACTAAAGGCTTTAACTCACCTTTTTGGAACATATCAAGCATGATATCGCTACCACCGATTAACTCACCATTAATCCACAATTGCGGGAATGTCGGCCAGTTCGCAATACGCGGTAATGTTGCACGAATATCTGGATTTTCTAGAATATTAACGTAAGCAAACGGACGACCAATTTGACTGAGTGCTTCTACCGCACGAGCAGAAAAACCACACTGTGGAAATTGCGGAGTGCCTTTCATGTAAAGAAGAACTGCGTGTTTAGCAATCTGGTCACGAATTAACGCTTCTGTATCGCGTGTTTGTTCAGTCATTGATGAATCCTCAACTAATCTGCCTTGCATTATACCCAAAACACAACAAAACAGTATGCTTAAAGCAATATTTCCAGTTTTATTTACATTCAGGCTTTAATTCTAGATGAGATTTTGCTTATATAGGGTTTGTTTTGCCGTTCTGTCCAGAATTGGAAAACCAATCCACTATCGTCTCCCTACTTTCGGTAAGCCGATGCTAGTGAAGTCTATTATTTCTTTTCAAATACGAGTTAGTTATGAATACCTTTACTCAAGCCCCTATACAAACTGATCAACCATCTCATTTGATGCCTGTGTTTGGCCGTCAACCGATCAGCTTTGTCCGAGGACGAGGAGCGTATTTATATACCGCAGATGGCACAGAATATTTAGATGCCTTAACAGGAATTGCAGTTTGTGGTTTGGGACATTCACATCCTGAAATCACTCAAGCCATTGCTGAGCAAGCGGGTACTCTGATTCACACCAGCAACCTATTTGAAGTGCCTTGGCAAACAGCTGCTGCGCAAAAATTGGCGCAAGTTGCAGGCATGGAAGAAGTCTTCTTCTCCAATAGTGGTGCGGAATCGAATGAAGGTGCGATTAAAATTGCACGTAAATTCGCACATTTACAAGGGATTCGTACACCAAAAATTATCGTAGCCGATCACTCTTTCCATGGTCGTACCTTAGCGACGCTCTCTGCGACTGGCAATAAAAAAGTCCAAGAAGGCTTTGAACCGCTGGTTGAAGGTTTTATTCGCGTACCTTTTGGTGACATCGAAGCGATTGAAGAAGCAGCTATTCAACATCCAGATATTGTGGCTATTTTGGTTGAACCGATTCAAGGTGAAGGTGGTGTCAACACTGCACCACAAGGCTTTAGCTATTTAGAAGATATCCGTCGCCTATGTAACCAACACAACTGGTTAATGATGCTGGATGAAGTACAAACAGGAAATGGGCGTACAGGTCAGTTCTTTGCTTATCAACATACCAACATTGTGCCTGATGTACTGACTACAGCAAAAGGTTTGGGCAATGGCTTCCCGATTGGTGCTGTCATGACTCAAGGTCGTGCTGTGGGTGTCCTGACTGCGGGGAACCACGGTTCAACCTACAGCGGTACTGCGTTAGGTTCTCGTGTAGTTTACACAGTGATTAACGTCATTCAGAAAGAAAACCTAGTCGAAAATGCTGCGAAAATGGGGAACTATATTGTGCAGCAATTGGCGCAGAAATTATCAGATCAAAAAGTCGCCGTTCGTGGCTTTGGTTTGATGATCGGTATTGATTTACCAAAACCGTGTGCAGAATTGGTTCACATTGCACGTGATGAACATCAGTTGATTATTAATGTCACTGCGGGTTCTGTGGTTCGTTTATTACCACCGTTAAACATCACTCAAGAGCAAGCAGATCAATTGATTCAACGTTTAGTGACAATGATTCAAGCTTATCTCGCTTAATCATCCACCTACAAAAAAAGCCGCGTTTAGCGGCTTTTTTATTTCAGCTTTTTATGAAGCTTCTTGATATATCCTGCCACCGGGTAATTGGCAAAAATATTGTTTCAATGCATCTAAACAGCGGTGAATTTTCATCGGCTGTTGTTCACGCTTAGATGTAATTGCATATAAATAGAAATTAGGTAATTTCCACTCTGGTAAGACTTCTACCAATGCACCATTGACTAAATCTTTTTGAACATCAAGATATAAAATTCGAGAAATTCCATGTCCTTGCAGACATAAAGACTTGGCAACCAACACATTATTGGTGGTTAAACGCGAGTTCATTTCTATACTCACTGTTTCACCAGACATGCCATGTTGGAAAGCAAAACTTTCATAGTTTTTCATTAAGTTAACGGGAATCAGATCATGATTCTTTAAATCTTCAGGACGCGAAATGGGTGCCGTCTGATTTAAATAACTCGGTGAAGCAACTAACACTTGTTCAACGCGGGCCAGTGGAACCGCATATAAACTTTGATCTTCAATTTTCGGACTCATGCGTAAAGCAATATCAATTCGACCTTCAATCAAATCAATATAATGATTGTCCGCTTCCAAATGAACAGCTAAACCTCGATGGGCCGACATCCAATGTGATAATGCAGGAATAACGTGATTTGCACCTAACTCTGGTGTCGTTGCAATACGCAACTCCCCCACTAGGTCATCGCGTAATTCGTTAATACGAATTTTCCCACGCTCTGCAGCAGCTAGCATCTCTTGGCAGCTATGAAAAAAAGCTTGTCCAGCTTCAGTCAAACTCAACTTTCGTGTCGAACGATGCAGAAGGATCACTTCCATCTCTTGTTCTAAAGAACGAATCTGCTGGCTTACAGCACTTGTAGTAATTCCTAACTCTCGTGCGGCTCCGCTAAACGAACATTTTTCCACAACACAAGCAAACACTCCCATTGCTCGAAGTTGATCTAACATAAATTTCCCTCTAAACTTATGAGATGCTCCTACCTTTCGATAAAAGCAACTCATTGGATTATACGGTGAAATTTTTAAGTTGTAATGATCTTAATTTAATTTATTGGTAAAACATTAGTCGGATTGATTGGTTTACCATTTAAGCGTACCTGAAACTCAAGCATGGTGCGGCTTGTACCCGATGAACCCATCTCCGCAATTTTTTGACCGGCCGTTACATTTTCTCCGCTTTTCACCAGCATCTTGCTGTTATGCGCATACGCAGTGATATAGCCATCGATATGTTTCACGAGAATCAAGTTGCCATATTCTTTCAATCCATCCGCGGCATAGACCACCTGACCATTGGCAGCAGCATAAATTGCATCACCGACATTGCCTCCATAACGAATACCTTTGACATTATTGGTCAAATTGAAGTTTTCAATCACAGCACCATTCGACGGCTTCACCCAACGTAATGCACTGGCTTGTGTCGGAGTAACTGGGACTGGGGCTGTTTTGGTTGTGGTCGTCGTTGTTACTGGTGGAGGATTACTTGGTAAAGTAATCGCCTGACGTTGGATTGGTGCAGTTTGGGTCACTGCCTGCGTGGTTGCTGTACGTTTATTCCCAGAACCTCTTAGTTTAATTGACTGCCCGACATAGATACGATACGGCGGTGCAATATCATTCATATCGGCAATGCTGATATAACTCAGTCCGTAACGTGCCGCAATTCCACTTAAGGTATCCCCTGAACGAACAGTGTAATAGTCAGGTGCCGTCGCGTAACGGGTCGGATTATTAATTTGAGGTTTGGATGCACATCCACTTAAAATGGCAGTGGTAACAATAGCAGTTGAGATCACTAGGGTTTTCAACAATGCTGTTGGCGTAGCAAAGATCCGATTTTGCGACATCGCAGGCATTAATCTTCCTCTCTATATGTCTTTATTGGTTTTCATGCGCGTAAGAGTAGCAAAAATATTTTGAAAAAATCCGCATTCACGGACTTTTTCACAAAGTTACAACATTTACATGGCTTTTAGCGGCACTGTTCATGCAAACTCTGCAAGATTTCATAATTGGTCGCATCCATTTGAATGGGAGTAATACTGACAAAACCATTCGCGACTGCAAAAAAATCTGATTCAATGCCTGTCATGCCCTGTTTAGGTTCGGCTACAGCTTCTCCAGAAAGTCCGATCCAATAAACTTGGCGGCCACGCGGATCGACATGACTGGTAATTGGTTTAGATTGATGACGACGACCTTGATAAGTAATTTTCTGTCCCTGAAGTTCTGCAACATCTGGAATATTAATATTCAAAATATGACGTGGCGGTAATTCTGGTAGTCCTGCTTGAATAAAATCATGTACCCATTGTGCTGCCGCTGCATAATCATCAGGGTGATCATAGCTACGTACATTACTACCTGCCAAAGATACCGCAATTGCAGGCTGTTTCATGAGTCGACCTTCAAATGCGGCACCCACGGTACCCGAATACAACACGTCATCACCCAAGTTCGCACCGCTATTAATCCCGCTAACGACCAAATCAAACTCAAAATCAAACAGTCCATTCATAGACAGATAAACACAATCTGCTGGTGTGCCATTGACCGCCCAGACATCTGGCGCAATCGAGATGGGTCTTAATGGACGGTCTAAAGTCAAAGCACTGGAAAAACCACTTCGCTCACTTTCAGGCGCCACAATGACAACACGACCTAATGGTTTTAACGCTCGTGCTAAAGCTTGTATCCCAGGTGCAAAAACACCGTCATCATTGGCAATTAAAATATTCACTATAATCTACTTGAATCTATATTAGTCTAAAAAATCCTTTACACCCCTTTATTTATCTATTTCTTTAATCTATTTTAGTCGGTATTGGTTCGCACTAATCTGTCAAAAAAACGGGTACTGTAGCGGGTAACTTATTTAATTGAACGGGTAACTTAATGCTCTCAGATACCAAGATAAAATCTTTAAAGCCTAAAGAAAAAATGTACAGAGTGCTTGATGCAGAAAGGTTATACATTGAAGTAAGACCCTCTGGCAAGAAGATATGGCGCTTTAAATACACCCTGAATGGCAAAGAAGGAACTGTAAGTTTTGGTGAATACCCTATCGTTTCACTTGCCGAAGCGCGTAAAAAGAAAGATGAATCTAAGGCGCTATTAAAGGATGACATCGACCCGGTAGACGATAAGAAGAAAAAGAAGATTGAGGCTGTGACCGCCACGACCAATACTTTTAAGGCTGTGGCTGAAGAATACGCTTTGGAACAGATGAAATATAAAAGCGAGGACTACATAGAGCAGTTCAAGCGATCAATGCGAAAGGATATTTACAAAGTTATTGGCCATAAGCCTGTAAAGGATGTCAATTCCTCCGACGTGCTCACTATTATGAAAGACACTATGGTTAGGGTGAAGAAGCTTAGTCATTACGGCACAGGTGAAGCAGCAGCCAATCAGAACCGCAGATTTGTCAGCTTAGTAATGAAATATGCCATTGTTACCCTTAGAGCAGATAACGACCCAACATACGCTGTTAGAAGCGCCATAGAAGCACCTGAAATTGAGCATGCACGACCATTAAAGAAAGATGAGCGTATCAAGCTGAGAACGCGCCTGGAGTTGTATGGTGGTACAACGACGGTCAGAAACGCCTGCTTAGCAATGATGTATTCTATGTTGCGTGCATCTGAAATTAGACGCATGCAATGGTCCTTTGTAGACTTTAAGGAAAAAGTAATTGAGTTCCCTAAAGCATCAAGACGACGCAAACAGGAGCGCAGCAACAAAAAGAACCATATTCATTTAGTTCCAATGTCGGATCAGTTGTGTGCCTTACTCAAAGAGCAGTATGAAATTTCTCAAAATGAGACTTATGTTTTTTCAGCGCCATTTAAAAATGATGAAATGTTAGCGAGAACAACACTGAATAGAGCATTGGTTTTTATTGGATTGCCAGAAGTCACTACACATGATTTTAGGGCGACCGCTTCCACTTTGTTGAATGAGAAAGGTTATAAGCCTGATTGGATCAATAAGCAGTTAGCGCATGTTGAAGAAAATAAAACAAGAGCGACATACAATCATGCAAAATGGTTGGATGATCGTAGAAAAATGCTCCAAGACTGGGCTGATATTGTTGATAGTTGGAAGGAGTGAGAATGAAAGGCTGGCTCTACTTCCACATTGAACACACAATCAAATATGGTGAGCCATTTTATAAAGAGTCTGGTTGGTCTTTGGGTTTGAAGAATAATTATGTGGTTTTGAGTGAGGTGTGGAGTTAGCCCAACTCAAAAGTCAGGCTTTCTATTAATTATCCTGAGCGGCATACTTCAAATTATCAGCCACCCGATTAGTCCAGCCTTTTCCATACTCCTTAAATGTACTGAGTGAGGTGTAGAACTTTAGGCGCTCAGCGGTCAAGGTAAGCAACACATCATTTAAATCCATGGCATTGGTGGCTGCAATTGTTTTAGGACCAATCATGCCATCAGCATTTACACCAACTGCCTGCTGCAATTCTTTAACTGCTCGGCTCACACCTGCGTTAATGGCAAAGTCCCATAGCTGAAAAACAATAGCTGAATGCAGGCCATGACCGCCTAATTTATCCCACCAGTCGGTTTTATAAATCTTCTTGGCTTGCTCAAGCGTGATGTTTTTAATATCAAGTGTTGGGTAGGTATTTGCGGCTAAACCAAATTTGGTGCCTTTTAGCTCCCCCACTCCTACTCGCCCACCAGTCCAGTTTCCAGGATCTCGTTTATCGCTAGAGTATCCACCCTCATGACCAATCAGCCTTCGGAATGCTTCATCAAAAGTGATGGAGTCAGCAGGGATGCTTGCAAAACCTAGAATGGTTGGCTTGGGATGTAATTCAGGCTGATATTTCTTTTTCCCGATATAACCAAGTGCAGGCAAAATCAATGTCAGAATTGCCGCATGGTACTCAGTTGGAATGAGCTGTGTATCCATGCCTTGCTGTAGTAAAACAGGAAGTACGCCCAATAAAAAAGCTCCCCAAATTGGAAGCTTTACGGAAAGAAATTTAAGTGGATTATCTTCAATGTAACTCATTTATTATCCTCACGATGACTTTGCATAATTGCCATGTCTTGCTTAAGTTGGTTAATGGAATTGATGGTCCATGCACCACCTGAAATTGCCACACTCAGCACAACGCCTAAGCCCCATTTGAGCATTGCGATTGCTCCTTGTGCTTTGTGGTTTTGCTGTTCAAGTGCTTCTACTTTTATACGTTGCTGATCAAGGGCTTGGTGATAACCCTTGTTGATAGCGTTTGCCTCAATGAGCTGCTCAGACACTTTTTGCAGCCGATCAGACACTTCATTTAATTTCTTCCAAAGTGATGCGCTCGGCTCATTCACTGGTGCCCCCTATATTTTTTGGCATAAAAAAAAGCACCATAAGGCGCTGTGAAATATTGGAATTTATACACCAACCATTTGAGCAGAAAAAGCAGACCATCCTGGTGCGCTCTGATAAGCTGCTAAAGATCCAGATGGCACCTTAAATACACATCCAGCTTTAAGCTGCCCAAATACTTGCGTTGCCAATGTTGGTGGAGTAGCTCTCAAGCATACAATTTCATTGCAGGCTTTTAGCCCGTAAAAAGCATATTCACCGATACTACTAATTGATGCAGGGAGTATTAACGATGGCAGAGCCTCAAAACCATAAAATGCACTGCCGCTAATACTTGTTATTGCATTCGGTAATGTTAAAGATGTCACTTTCTTACAGTTAGAGAATGCAAACTCGCCAATACTTGTTACTGAATCAGGGATGGTTAAAGATAATAAATTCCCCCAACCACTAAACGCATCATTCATAATGGTTGTGAGTGTGCTTGGAAGAACAAGCGATGTTGCATTAATCCATCCGTAAAATGCGTACTGACCGATGCTTGTAACAGCGCCTTTTATATTTAAACCAGTGGATTTTTTAAAAATACTATCAGCATTATTTGCAGATTGCATAGCGTAGTTTGATATTTGCCCGCTTATGCTAGACTCTAAAGATATAATCCCAATATTCGCTGGGAAATTAACTAAATTACCACTAAAGGTAATAGACCCACCCCCAGTCACACTGGACGGAGCAAACAGTTCAATTGTTTTTGTCGCTGCATCTTTTTCTGCTGTAACTGTTACTTTTTGACCGCCTATGTAATTAGATGAAAAAGGCACCATAAAGTCCCCGTTTGCATCTGCTGTTCCGGTATAAATAGCCATTATTCATTTACCTCAATTGTTATGACAGCCCCTGCTGGAGCTTTACCGCTAATACTTGAGCCATCAAATCTCATATTTGCACTTAATGATTCATCTACAACAACATTGATATTTGCGGCTGGAACAGTATTCCCGACAACGCTCGATCCATTTGTTGTTGCAGTCAATATTAAACTTGCAGCCTCAATAAAGAATGAATGCTCAAATTTTTGATGTGACTCATAACCATCACGAACTGACCAAAGTTTTAATGTGTGCGGTTTATTTGGCTTTAATACAGATGCAAGAATTGTCGCGGTATTTGCTGCAATATTTGACTGAGAATCTAGAACCACATTTTCAGAAATCAACTCATAAGCATATGTGACACTACTTTCTACAGTTACATCTCCATCATACCAGCCAATAATCTCACCACCTGTTTGCTGCGCCCGGTTGCGATGTGCCCAGGTCAAAACAATGTTATTTGTTACGATTAATGTTTCTGGAAAATAAGTATCGTTAAATTTCACATTCGCCGGCAGGTATGGTCTGATTGCACGTGCTTTCATTTCAATCGCAATTGAACCTTTTTGCTCAAGTACGCCTGATGGTGTAGTTGTGAGTGCAGAAACTAATACCTCTTCACCGGAAATATATTCAGTTTGATCATAAGAAACATCATTTCCACAGAAGTACATTTTTGTGCCTTCTCCCCACCCTTGTGGTTGAGTGTCTAGAGCACCACGCTTGACTGTAATAATGCCTGTGTACGGATCGACACCTTGAAATACCATCCATTCACCAGGAGTTCCAAGCCAGTCTCGGCCACATTTTATGAGTGTACCCGCTGGGGCATTGGCAATTTTCTTCCAGTTCTTCACTGTAAAACTTGATGAGTTTTTTGAAATGATTTGGTCTAAATCAGCAGTTGTTGAATACTGAATTGATCCAGCACGTACCCACTCATCTCCGTTATTTGTCATCATGATTGCATAAAGCGAATTTTCTTGTGGTTTTTCAGCAACAGTGCCAACTAACCCAAAATTATTTTCATATGCCAATTCTTCATCAGCTTTGCGCTGACCTAATGCCATAACAGCCAAATAGTATGGCATCTCGAAAGGTTCATATTGACATGCTTGAGGCGGTAACGGTTTATCCATCGGCTCGTCAGCAACAATGGTTGTATTCATCATTCCAGTAGACGGAACAACTTCAACCCACTCAATCGAAACCTCATTAGATGTTGGCCCGCCAAGTTTGATGTTCATGATCCGAACCAAGATTGTCCCGGTCCAGCGCTTAGACCAAGGTAACCTGATTAAGTCATATCGATTCCATTTCCGTGCTTCACGCCATCCTGTTGTGAATGAACCCTTTAAAACGCCTGTAGAGAGAATTTTAAGTTTCCAGTTTCCCACAATCTCAGCATTTCGCATGTTCATGAAATAAGGGAAATCGACAGTTTCAGCATTGACTCGGCCAAGCGTCTGAATTAGACCGCTTTCAGAAATTGAGAATGATGAATTTTTGATATTTTTTCGATCGTAGTAATTTACATTGACTTGGTTGATGACCTCATCAGCATTGGTAATTTCATATTGCATACTGCCTTTTTTAATCTTACTTTCAGAAATCGTGTGAATTTCACTTTCCTCAAACCAATCATCACGAAATAAGACCATTTCATAAAGGCCGGTTTGACGGTTCACGCGAATTCCAGCTTCGATGTGATAACAAAGCTCGTTAATGGCATCCATGCAGGATTTTTCAGTAATAGACCATGAAATCCCCAAACCTTCATCGTAAATGCGATCAGCTGCTTTTATAAAATTTTCATTATTTACAGATGATTCAGGCTTGTTCATTGCCGTGTCATCTGTGAGTACTTCACGAATTTTATGGATCGGATTTATATCAATATAAGTGACATCAACAACTTCTTCTGATAATTTTAAATCATAAACAGAAAAACCAAGTCCTGCGGATGTTCCAGTACCAGTACTCCCCCATATTGCTTTACCTTTAGCTGATACTGTTGCAGCTATTGACTTTGTGGCTGATAATTTATACT
Organism: Acinetobacter sp. NigerLNRRAM0016; assembly: GCF_054112845.1. Classification (NCBI taxonomy): domain Bacteria; kingdom Pseudomonadati; phylum Pseudomonadota; class Gammaproteobacteria; order Moraxellales; family Moraxellaceae; genus Acinetobacter; species Acinetobacter sp. NigerLNRRAM0016. The sequence goes on along the minus strand of NZ_JBSYVT010000002.1, from coordinate 170,441 downwards.
TAGCTTCATAATTTACATAAGTTACCCCATTTTCATCAGTTTCTCTCAACACCTCTTTGAGATCAAGAAGTCCAGAATCTAGTTTTATTTCAAAGTTTGTCTCAGCACCTATAAACTCAAAGTTAAATGAAACTGTAGCAATACCGTTATACTTTCCGTTAATGTCTATTGATTTATAAATTGATCTGTCAAGATCACCAATATCTCCAGCGCTTACTTGACCATTCCTTGTCATTGATGATTGATAAAATACAGAGCCACCTAGATATGTGTGTTGTATATTGTTGCCGCCTTCACTTCCCTCTGCGATTAATTTATTTATTCCATAAATTTCAACCCCTGTTTTAATAAAGCCATTACCGAAATCCTGCTCTAATCTATAAGCCCCAATCTCACAAACTACAGCCCCATCCTCCCGCACTTCATACCACTGCCTGCGGCCATCATTTCTAATGCGAGTGCGTTTTGGCCAAAGCAGCATTTCTTTCATGTAGCCTGAGTTGCCAACGTAAAAGGCTTCATTCATGTAGCCTGCCAATGCACCAACCGCGCCATCTATCCAGCCATTACCCGTATTAACTTCACCTAACCCGGTAAAAGCCAAATAAGATTGATATGGGTATGCAGAAGCCTGTAGTTCTTTTGACTCCATGTAGTCTTTATAAAATGGCAAAACTTCTTGATTTTCTGTGCCATATTGCACATGGACCACACCAGCGACACCACCCTCATTTTCACCAAATAAACTCGGTGAATTGATAACACCTTGCGCTAAAGCATTGCCATTTTCATCAACAAAAGGTGATAACCAGCCGCGCTTATCGAAGTTAATGCCGAGCATTTTTTCAATCGGATTACCAATGAACAAAAGTAAATTTGTGAAATATCGATATCCTGTAACCTGTCCGCTACTTCCGCCCATTTTCCACCACCTCTACAATCTGCAAAGCCATTGCATCATTTGTTGATTTCACAATTTCAAGATCAATGCCGTTCTCGAGAAAGTCCTGCCAATCCCAACCTTGAGACAAAAAAAATGCCCGCGATCCGCGAGCACACATTTTTGATTTCCGTATATCTGACATATAAATTTTCATTTGCCACCTTTGGATTTGATTGGTGTGGTGGACTGCCCCCAAAGGTGCGTAATATTTCCATACATATGTGGACTGCCAGCAATATCGCTAAATGAGGTGCCTTCATCTGCAATCGTTCCGTCCAACTGGTTTGCATTTTGGCGGTTTTTCTTCTGCATTTTTCGCATTTGCACGTAGTTGTAGATACCAACAATAACGGCAAGCACAGCAGCAATAATTAATCCAACGCCCATTGCATCACCTATTTAATTAATTGATTCATCACTGGGTTTTCACTCGGCATATATGGATGCCCAGCAAATCTGGCAGCGTTATCAAATTTTGTATGGCAGGTATTCAGAGATTGATCACACCCGGGTGCCAGCTGAATTACATCACCAACTTTCACACCTACATGCTCGCGGTACAAGGTGACTGTATTTGCTGTATTGCCAACAACAAATGTAGAAACACCGAGTTTTTTAAACAGGCCACGATTGAGATAACCCGCAGCATAAGTTTTGGTTTCCATGACTGGATCACCATCTGTATAAGTCGGCTGTCCATTTCCGTCTAAGACTGGTTGCCCTAACTCATCCAGAACAGGAACCTGCTCAAAGACCAGATTGCCTTCTGCATCTTTGACTTGAGTTGGATTTACCGTGAATGTGATTGTCAAACCATTGATTGCTGTCACAGTGACATCGAAAGCCCAGTCTTCAAATTTCAATCCACACCAACGGTCATAAATGGAATTTGGACAGGTTTTCTGGAATTTGCGTGTCAGAATGGTCCGGTTTAAATAGGATTCACCAGTTGAACACACCAGCCTCATGGTATCTTCTGAGTCATTAAACTTGGGCTGAGTCACACGCCCCATAAACAAAACCAGCGTTTCATTCTGTTCAAGTTCAAGGATGGTGAGATAAACAGACTCAAAATAAATTTTGTTTAAGAAGATACTGGTGAAGTTATCGCCAACTTCATTCTTAAAGTTACCTTGTGGGAAGGTGACTTCAATCTCGCACTTATCAATGTCTGCATCCTCAATGGCATCCCGATCTAAGCCAGGTACTTTCTTGTAGGTGATGCCGTTGTGTGTGACATCTTTGCGATGATTGGTGAAGTACCATGCTTTATCCCCGTGCTTGAACTGATAAAGCTCTATTTTGATATCCATTAACTTTCTAACTCCAGAATTGGCACCGTGACCTGACTAATACCCGCACCTAAAAATTGAAACTCGATCTGGTCGGCATCGAAGCGATAAAGGCCCATATAACAAATCGTTTGAATGTTATTTCGCTGGGCATTGATGGCTGGTGAAACCGTTAATGACCCGCCTGTTTTGGCAGTGATTTGGTGCGCTGTCCAGGTGTCGTCTTTGCGCTTAACCGCAATGTAATTCCGGCCAGCTTCAATCAGGTATTTGGTATTGGTACTTAAGCTGGTGGTGATATTTCCAGTGTTTAAAATATTCAGATGTTGCTCATATAGCGGCAACCAGAATGGACGATAACGACCACCACGCCGAAACAGGAACCGGCGAAATTCCTGGAACTCATCCCAGCTTCGAATCAGGGACTTAAACGGCTTGGACTGCTTGGCTTTGGCATGATGGGTAAATGACTGAAATCCACCAATACTGTTATCCACCACGTTTTGATGCTGGCTCATGGTGATTTCGATAGAGTCGCCATCGAGTAGCAAGGGCTTGAAGTAAATGTCATTGCCTTTGTATTGATCTGGAATATCGCCAGAATGCTCTGGCAAATCTTCAGCCAATACACGAAAGACCATTGAAGCATTGGACCAGAAACCGCCGGCATTGATTGAAGCATCACCATCAATAATGCAGATTCGTAACGGCATCATCACAGCATTGGTTACCGTGATATTCGCTGAAAGTCGAAAGCCGTCTTGATATTCAGTTTCTAAAGGCTGAATCACTTCATTGGTTTCAGGATCTCGAATCTCCTCCTGAGTAATGATGTAACGCCCAATCTCAGTGATTTCGACCACCTGAACACCTTCAGCACTCTCTATAAAAGCAAAACCGACTTTTAAGTCGGCTTGAGTACTTGATGTATCCAGGATAATGAAATCATCATCAGCAATATCAGGAATGCCTCGTTTCACCTGTCGCAGCGGAATGCCCCAGTTCTTGCGTAAATTTGCATACAGCATATGGAACATATCACCCATAGCTTTCTGCATTTGCACGTACTTAAAGCTTAGAATCTGACGCGGTGCATCTCGCAAAGCATTGCGCTCTTCACTGCCATCAAAAGATTCATGCACTTCAGTTAAGAATTCAAGCCGTTCTGTAGATTCAAGCAGAGGGCAATTTGTTAATACATGCACCTCACCGTATTCGGTTTGTATTTTCATTTTGTCCTCAAATGTTAGGCAATAAAAAACCGTCCAATTGGACGGTTATGTAATCTAAATTATTACGCTTCTTTTAATGTCTGCTTCGCATGGATGTTATCAAGTTTTTCTATTAACTCTATAACTCTGTGCTTCTCAGTAGTCATCAATAAAACAGCATGCTTGGAAAAACTATCTTCGATACGATAATCGGCATGAACCCTTATATCGTGAAGTTGTTTAAGCTTCATTGCTAGTTTTTTAAAATCCTTATCATCGAACTTTTCAGCCAAAAGCTCACAAGTTGTTCTCAACGCTTGGTGAGTACCTCCACCCGCACATTCAGACATCTCATTGAACTTCATATGTAACCAAGCACAAACTATATGAAACAAATGATAATAATGTCTGCTGCAACACAGTCTATCAATGCATTCTTTCGTTATTCCATCTAGTTCACTATTCTCTAGATATGTAGCAATTTCGCCTAATTGAGAAATATTCATGATTTTCCTCTTTAAACAAAATTGAAATATACTGTTATACGATCTTGCTCAGATCCTAGTTGAATTCCATGCTGTTCATAGATTTCTATCATAATATCTTGCAAGTTATCATTCATTTCAATTGAAAGGCCTATAAAATCTTCACACAATTCTATATTAATATCAATAACTTGTGATAGATTATCAAAATCAAAATATGTCACATAATCCACTTCGGTAGGTAGGGTGAAATATTGAAAAAAAACCTTATCAAGTGAACTTCTAATATCTCTATAGAATTCAACTGGGATATCAAATCTATTCAAATGCTTTTTAATTTTATTGAAATCTCTAATATCTCTCTTTGGACCTTCAGGCATATCCTTAGTCACATAAGATAACTCTAAAATGTTATTTAATTCTTCACTAAAACAGAAATCTGAGAATCTCTTTACAACTTGTTTAAATAACTCAACGTTGTTTTTATTATCACGAATCAAATCTGTGTAGATTGGTATAGCTGTTTCAAAGTAGCCATAAACAAATAAGGCATTTGCGTAATGTATAGCCTCGCTTGCACTACGGTTAGACTTCTCATAAGCTAGCTTAAACTCATTCAATGATAGGTCTTTAAGGTTTTCATATATATAGATAATTCCAAGCCCAGTATGTGCCTCAATAGGCTTTTTACTTAATAAAGCTTGCATTGATCTTTTTAATTCTGCCTTCTTTTTACCAACAACACTAAATGCATTCAAATTTTTTAAGCCTGGTGCTCCAAAAAACTGAATAACCTCATTTAATTTTGATGCTGGATTTAAAGCTGACATAAATTAACCTAATGTTATTTATATTTTTGGTGAAGTATACGTTAAAAACTACAATCAGTTAAATATTCATTTATATGATTGTAGTTTTTGTAAGGTAAAACACGAAATCAAGGCTACCCTCTCGCATAGCCCGTTCGTTTCATGTGATAAAGAAAGGCTTTCTGACCGTCTGGACTATATAGAAGGTCTTTGGCTTCATCTTCATTTTTGACCATAATCACACGCAACTGATTATCGATGATCTGAGCCTGAGCCGCCTGAACCTTCGCATTCGCTTGAGCCTGACGTTCTGCCTGTAAATTAGCACCACTCTGAATAGCATCAAGCTGACCTTTAGCCATGCGGTTGGTGTCCTTCTGATCAGCCAAATATCGGGTTAAATCGGTATTCTGCTGAGGGTTCAAGACACGTTCACCACCATCTAAAAGCCAAGTACCTTCGCGTGGGATGTTGTCGATACCGTTGTGAGCCATGCCGACAGGTGCTGCAACCGAGCTAATAATAGACGCAATCTGCGCGCCCTGAGCAAAAGCTCCAGCAATCATAGGTATGTTCTGAGGAAAACCTAACTTTGATGCTTCAGCGATATTCTGCCCCATAGCAAGTGCAGCCTGAGCCACAGCAAATGCCTTTTCAACCGCAAAAGCTGCTGCATATGCTTTGGACTTTTCTCCAAAAATAGCACCCATCATGGTGGACATGCTGGATGCCATTTGCTCACCATAACTTAATTGAAGTTGCATTGAAGATATTTGGTAGTCACCTTCAATCGCTTTTAATCGCTCATGATGCTCAAACCAGATTTGCTCTCGTAAACGTGCAATTTCTTCCAAGTCAGCATTTGGATCTTTCTCCATTTGATCAACTGAAGACATCTTAGAATCAAACAACTCTTGCGACGCATCAGTGCGACTAAAACGATCTTGCTCTAAACGCCATTGCTCGGTAGTGCCATTCATATCAGCTTGAATGGCACCCCAGTTCTGAACAGTGCGGTTTAAGCGATTTCTAACTTCCTCTTGCTGCTTGGCACTACTTAAAGTGATTTCAAGTTGCTTTTGATCTTGACTCAACTTTGAGTTTCTAAGAATTTGCTCTCTTTCAAGACGATACCGCTCCTCCATTGCCGCGGTTTCAGAAATGAGAGCTTCACGCATTTGGAATAAGCGTTGCTCCTTAGAAAGTTGGATTAGTTTTGATTCTTCTTGATATTGCTCATCTAAAAATTTTAATTTTGCCTCTTTAACAACCCCACTAATTCTAGTGTCATTTTCGGCAATCTCCTTATCTTGCTGATAAGCATACTCAAGTTTCTTTTCCTCCGACCATTTGTATTGATTTAGCTCTAAATTTAGTGACTTAAAGTATTCTGCCCGCTCCGCCTCAAATCTTTGTTTAGCTAACCCCTCATATTTGGATTGATCTGCTGCTGAAAAACCAGCCCCACCTATACGCTTTAATTCATCACTTTCTGCAAAATTAATGTTTTCAAAGTCGGTTGCATATAGATTTGATATTTGCTCACGGTCTTGTTTCTGCTGGTCTAGTAGATTTTCAGCTTCCCGCTTAGCTTTTTTACTGGCGTCAGATTGAACTTTAGATCGCTTGCTAATACTACTCGCATAACGCTGCTCAGCTCTTGATCTTTCCTCGGTCAAAGCTACGCTACGCAAAGCCTGATCAATCTCTTCTTGCGTAAGAATAGCGCTCTCGCCTTTAGCTTTCTGCAACTCCAATATTGCTTTTGCTTGTGCTGGTGTTCTACCTTGATTCATTAAACCAGTAGTGTAAATATCATCAAAAGCTTGAGATTGAATGTTTTTCAAATAATCTTGATGTGCTTTTGCAGCATTGCTTGCCGCAGCCGCATTATCATCTAGCGCCTGCGTGTTCTGATCAATTTGAGGTGCTGCATTGGATGCTGCATTTCCAGATAAGGCAACCTTAATTCCATATACAGCCTGCGCATCAGCTGTCTTTTGGGTTTTGACTCGCTGCTCTTCATATTTCTGATTTAGATCGGTGATTTGATTGATTTGATCTGGTGTTACAAAGTAAAGTTTATTGATCTGCTTAATAGCCTCGTCTTGGCTAATAATTCCCTGTCGAACCTTATTGGAAATATCTCTGATTTTCTCCAAGGATTCATAGCTAACTTGGTTTTTAGCTGCATAATTTTGCAGAGAAATTACGGCACTATTAAACTGCTGGTTTAAGTCATTAAGTGCTTTATTTTGCGACTCAAATGCAGATGCCAGATCAGACTTTGCGCTTTGACGCTGAGCACCCTCTAAAGCCAATAGCTCTTCTTTTGTTTTACTAGCCACCTGCGCTTGCTCTTCGAGCTTTTCGTTTGCCTCAGCAGCTCGACTACTGAAATACATATAGCCAGCAGCCAGTGCTGTAACTCCAAGTGTAATCGCTCCAATAGGCCCACCGACCAATGCCAGCATTCTTGCACCAACTGCTCGACTGGCATTAAGTGTATTTTCAGCAGCAGTTTGAGCTGCGATTGCTACAGTGCTGTTCTTCACCGCAATATTGTGAGCTATCTCTGCTTGAGTTAAGCGCATGGTCGCTGCTGCACGTGCTTGTCGTGTTGTTGCAGAGTTGAATTCAGCGCGAGCTAAATTTATTTCGGTGAGCGCTTGTGCTGCTGCTAAGCGTGTACGCTGAACCTCGACAGCAGCCAATTGAGTTTGCATTTGCAAGTCAGCAGTCATAGCCAAGCGCTTCTCAATGGTTGCATTGATCGAAGCTTTTACCGCGACCGTTTGAGTCACAATAGCTCTGGTGAGTAGTGCTACACCGCCAAGCATCCCAATATTTGCAACTGCTTCTAGGTTTTGACCTAACATCGAAATTGACGAAGTGAGGATCTGTGCCGCACCAGAAGCTTGTCCCGCTTCACCTGTAAATTTAGTTACAGCATTATTCAGTTGAGATAATGATTGGCTGATTGTGATATCAGTCTTTCCAAATAACTCATCAACACTGTCTCCAGCCTTTAATAAAGCTTCAGTGATAACATCTCCAGTTAATTTTCCATCAAGCATCATTTGGCGCAGTTCACCGCGGGTTACCCCAAGCCCTGTTGCCATAGCATTTAATAAGCCACCCGCACCATCAACAAGTGAGTTGAATTCTTCCGCACGAAGTACTCCGCCATCAAGCGCCTGACCATACTGGAATAATGCAGCCGCAGCCGATTCGGCATTTGAACCACTAATCGCAACAGCTTTAGATGTGATTTCTGTGAGTCGTGCAGTTTGCTCTTGGTTTAAATTTAAGGTTTTGGCGTTAGACATGTATTTCGAATACACATCATTCACCGCACTCCAAGATGATGCCGATCGTTGCGCAATGGCAAATGTATCAGCCATTGCTTGGTTTAATTCTTCTTGGCTTTTAGTCACCAATTTAAGCTTATTGTTTATCCCTGTGTAGGCATCCATTTTGCTAATAGCAGAGCCGACAGTAACAAGCCCTGCCATATAACCTGCAAGATTGCGCACAGATACGGACATGCTATCCATAGACTTTGTGGCAAACTCACCCTTCTTTTCTATGCTTTCCAGTTCTTTGGCGAGTGCCTGAGCATTTTGCTTGGCATAAATTGAGTCAATCTCAATGACTAAGCGGCTTTTTTGTTCAGGCATTTTACTTTCCTTTAGGCAATAAAAAACCCCGCTTTCGCGAGGTTTGAGTGTTTAAAAGTTGATTAAAGTGTCTTGTATTCAATCATCATTTGATCAAAAGCATCTTTAAAATTGTCTAGCGGCTCTTCATCATCTTTATTGGATTGATAGGGCCATTCTTTAAATCTTGTGTATGCAATTTTTCCAGATTTCATTTGCTCGATGGCTTTCCGTGGATTCTTTATACTACCTTCCGTGCCATAAAGAGTCTCGTTGCTGTCAACTTTTAATGCACTATTTGAGCTTGGGAAGTGATTTGAACCAACTTTCACTAGATAATTGCCATTAATTACACTGACTGTAATCTGTCCACGAAGTCTATAAAGGGTGCATTGTTTTGCATTATTAAATTTATCTTTCTTGCAGCTACTAGACCAATTCCCAAGTAAAGATGGATCGTGCGAGATAATTTGCTCTATTGATTGATTTGGCTCTTTAGGTGGTTTTGCTGAAAAAATCGTAGCACCTGTTTCATCTTTTAAAACATACAGGTCTTGAGCTGCTGCCAAGGTTCCTGAGAGAGATAATATTAGTAATATCAGTAATTTCATAAGTATGCCTCACGACACCAGCCAAATAAATGCAACTAAAATCAAAAACCCAACAATGCCGCCTACAATCCAATCGGATAACGGGTACCCTAAGACATTTGAGTCATCTTTAGCTTGATAATTAATAGTATCTGTCTTTAGATAACTTGGTTCGGGATATTTTTTTTCCAGATCTTTTGTTTTAGGCTCAACATATATAACGCCCTGATATTTTTTATTTTTAGCCTCTCTCTCTTCAAAAAACTTTTTGTTTATCTCATCAGAATTTGTTTCTGGCATTGGGCGAATATCTTGGCTATCAGCACTTTCTAGCTCACCATCCTCTAGATTCGGCATCATAGGAAAATACACTTCAACAAAATCCCTAATAGAAATAAAATCATCTCCTTGTAAGTGATTAAGCAAACTCAGAAACCTATTGAAATCAGAATCTTTGTAGGCTCGATTAAAATATGCGTTAAGCTTTTTCTCAAGTGTAATTAAAGGGCGATTAGCAGAGTAATGTGTTTTGTAGGTGTAAGCCAAATGGCTTAAAGCGTTCTTGTGCTTGCCTTCTATCCTGAGAATATTCGCCATATCCTCATGCGGAACGGAATCTAAAACTAAGAATTGCAAAGGCTTCCAATTATTAGCAACCGCATGCTTTTGATAATAATGCTTCTGCTGATGTAGATAACCCCATGCTTCATCAAATTTTTTGTCTTTTATCGCTTGTTTTGCTAAATCTTTTTGTTCAGCAGCTTCACCAAGGTAACCCTCAAAATCTCCAAGTTTCATATCCTGCTCTATTGATTGTAATTTAACACACAATACTAATTCTTCGGTCAAAAATAAACCCACCGAAGTGGGTTCATTATTAGAAGTTATAACGCAAACCTGCTTTGTAGGTTACGCCCTCATAATCTCCAACCGTGTAATTGTAGTGATCTATGCCACCATTGTGAGAGCATGTGCCACTACCCACACTATTACTTTGCGTACCATTATTACAGGTAGTAGATGATGAAACATCCCAAGACCACTTATAGCCAATCCCGCCATATAAACCAAAAGATGGGGTAAAGGTGTATCCAACCTCAATTCCGACAGGGAGGGTAAAATATGATGAGGTGTCAAACCCATCGACATCTAACACACTAAAGCCCATGCCAAGCGTTCCAAGCGTATAAAATCCATTAATGCCAACCAAATTAAGCTGCCCACCGAATGAAAATTCGTAAGCCTCGCCATCGTATTCGCTATTTTCTTGATACTCGAACTTACCCCACATGCCACTTCTATGTGGCGAAGATGAAAGCCCTATACCAAAGCCCTTTAAATCCTCATTAATATCATTTGCAAATTCTCCATCTTGCGAAGAATATTCGGCAAAAAATGACATTCTAGGAGCAGATTCAACTCTATATCTGACTGGCTGAGTTGGCGCATAGTATTGTGATTCCGCTACAGGTGTTTGAATCCCCCGCATTGGTACTGGCTGCCCCTGTTGAATCACTAAAGGTTGATCCGCATTAGATAATGCAGAAGTGGCACTTAAAACCCCGACTAAAACTAATTTTTTCATGAAGCCCCCTTGTTATTTTCGTTACCGAATCTAACAAAAGCTTCACAAAAAATCCATTATTCATGAGCCTAATCAAAGAAACCAACCTAAGCTGATTTCCGCTTCAAATTCTTATAAACCCCATCCAAATACAGATTATCCAGAGCAAATACACACGAAACCAAAATGTGTAATTCGCATGGCGCTTCATGTAGATCTAGGTAAGACCTGATGTTGTCAGCATCAATCGCCAGTGGTGTACCTTGTTGGGTGTACGGGCGTGCACGCGCAATCACATTGAAAGCAGAAAGAACGGCATTCGCCACATAGTTATACTCGGGTGCATCATCCAATTTACGCCCAAGCTTTGCACGGATCTTCTTTTGATGGTCGGTTAATCCACCGTCTCCTGTGTGCCATCGGTAGAGCTGGATGACTTTCCCAATGTTTCAGCCTCTAGTTTGTCTGCTTCGATCTGAATCAATACCGATTGAGCTTTAATGAAGTTCCAGATCTGAATACCTGTTTTCCCCATGCTTAACAGCTTGGTTGCATTTTCTTTTGAACATGGCGGCTCAATCTCTTTGCCTTTTTCCAAGAACACTACATCCTGCCAATCAGCAATCAAATGACAGCCTGCCGCTTCCATTAGAAGATCATGCCAGAGCTTGTCTTCACCTGTTGCTGAAGCCACATCATAGCCTTTAGATGCGATTTGGTTTTGAGCACGCTCCAGTCCAACCAAATAAGCCTGATGATTGGCTCCATTGATTTTGAACTTTGCTAGCACCTCACCTGTTTCAGCATCTTTATAATCTTTCCAAGCGGCTACATTTTTACTTTCTTGAATCGCTACTTTTAAAGCCATTTTCTAATCCTAAAAATAAAGCCCCATTCGGGGCTTAAGTTATGCTGTTGTGCGTGTAATGGTTGGTGCTTCTTTCACGTGACGGAACTCCATCGCCAGTGTGTGGTCATCATTGGCATTGGTGTCTGATAGACCGTCGTTATCAAGTTCCAATTTAGTGAAGTCAAAGCCGTATGCGTTGCCTAGCGTGTCTTCAATACCAATCTCAGCCGTCATGGTCTCCCGTGTTTCCACATATGGAATCCATGCTTTTGACGTTGTGGTCAATGCAAGTGTCACACTTAACGTGATTGATACTTTTCCTTCTGTATAGCGATTCGGGATCAAGCTTTCATTGCCTAAACATGGTTTAGCGGTCAGGTTGTTATTGATCGTAATCGTGAAGGATTCAGCACATGCAGATCCAACTGTAGTGGCACCATTAATCTTAAAGGTGTTCACGTTGATCGATGACAAGAATGGTGTTGTTGTTGGTGCCAATGGTGAAACAACTGGTGTGACGGCTGGGCTTGCATAACCTGTAGCACTGATTGAAGCACTGCCTGTAATCTTCCCTTCAGTATCACCTTGAATGGTCAACTGACCAATACGACAGCCCGAGAATACTTGAATCAAGCCAACTTTCTTATCGTGCTTAACAATGGTGTAGGTTGGCAATGTATCACCACCAATTTCCAAAGTTGCTACACCAGGAGTGCCAGAATCAACAAACATATTGCCTGCAACGCCTTCGAAGAACATATCTTGGCTGAGTGCCGATAATTCATATTCAATGTTGCCGACAGCTTCTGCTGATGTTGCCAAAGAACCTTGTTCAAATCGAGTATCAATACATTCATCCGATTGAGTGACTGAAACCGCTTTCTTTAGTGAATCAGAAGTTCGACGCAAGGTATGCCATACAGGTGATGCAGGCAACGTATTGGGACTATCTTCTTTTGCAATGTGGATAACCACATCGGTGCCTTTAGACATGGCATTTGCTCCTTATGGGTGTAAAAAAACCGCCATATCGGCGGCGGTCTGAAAGTTAAATTATTTAGTTAATACTGAACTCGGCTCTAATAATCTTGGCATAAAAATCATCATCATCCATGTTCTGTGGCGCGTGGACCAAATAGATTTCCAAATCACCTACTGCATACGACTGCAAGTGATTCGCCCAACTCTCACACAAATTTGTCATTGTGATGGTACCCGTGTTTTTAGGTGTGAAGCATTGGATTGCAATAATGCCGTACTTCCGAATACAAGGCTGATTACCCATCCCTACAATGTTGCTATCTGCATATTGGATTGATACACGGCACCATGGTTTATCTTTTGGTGGTTCGTATGGTTCGCCATTGTCATTGGGTTGGTTTGCAAGTCGTATATCTCGCTTATCCAAGCCGACAAAGGCAAATTGATTAATCCTTTTTTTAATCTCGGTTTCGGCTTGGATTAGAGTCATTTCGAATTTCTCATATTTATGAAGGCGATTGAGTAAACACCATTTGGCGCTTGTTTAGAGTGTCCAATTTCCAATGCATATGCGTGGCTGGCATTGGTCTGAATGAAAGCTTTGTCACCTAGTTTGAACTTCACAATTTGAGCAAGACCTTTCGATATAGTGCTTGCCCCACCAAGGTCATTATGGTTTGGATCGAATTGATAATCTTCTTGGCCTATTGATACTTTATGACTGCCCCTATAGGTTCCATCCATTACAGGTGAACCAAACACCACTGATTGAATGCCTATTGTTAGAAGCCGCTTAGCACGTTCTTCACCCTGCTTTTCGATCTCATGAGTAAAGTTCGTCGGTTTGTTTTTCCAGCCCATCACCTACTCCCGATATTCTACTGTCACCGCTCCAAATAGGATTTCATGTGCTAAATCACCATTAATTGATACAGGTTTGCATTCAATGTCTGTCTTAATTCGAATCAGGAAACCCTTTTCTATATCAACATAGAAGGCATCGCGGATACGCTCACCATTCAAGTACACAGCTTTAATATTGGTCGCTCGTACATCCGCATGGAAGGCTTGGTCGCTGTCTGCTGCGCGCTGAATAAGTTTTGAATCATCTAGATAAATCACATTCACACCTTTCTCAATTGAATTGAATAGGCAGCACCTACAGGATCAGCACCAACATCCAAAACCTTAAAACTGCCTTTTATTGTTACCCAAACATCACCAATCTGTGGTACCTGAGTTGCTTCATTTTGCAGCACCGTGGCTTTACAGTCAGTCACCTGATAATCATCAGGCTTCACCAAATCTTTCGCATATGAGCCAAATAACACACCTCTGCCGCTATAGGCTTCAACGATGGTTGTTGGATATGTCTCTGTCTCGAAGTCAAACTCGCCAGACCGAATCTCTTTAGAGCAAGTAAATGCGCTTACAGCATCGCCTAGTTTCTTATTAAAGGCTTGGGCTACTTTGGATTGGACTTTATTCTTAATCATGAACTTCACTTTCCTCATACATATTGAATAGATCCAAAGCAATTCGCTGAATAGAATACGCTTCAAACTCTTTGCTTGGTTCTTTCTCACCCATCAAGGCTTTTACTCGCTGCCAAATATGCACAGCCTCATGCAGTAAAAGTGCATGATTTTCTAGCAAGGTCCGCTCACCAGATTCACTAAGCTGAACTATGCAGTATTTCCCATTGTCATAGTAATCAACCTGAGCATCAGCTCCAGCAGATAAGAACTTATCCGTATCATTCATGTCATCGAACAACAGGTCCATGTGAAGCTGATTACGTGCCAAGGTGTATTTAACATGCTCAAATGGAGTGATATACCATTCGGGTACATAGTTGGTATTAATCATCCCCGATACACCTCAAATGCATAACCTTTGGGTTTTAAATCCAGTGAATCAATATAAGCCTTGGCGATCTGCTCATATTCGGAAATTTCAACACTACCTTCAGCATAGGTTTCACTGACTTGTACTGTGTCAGCCTTTACACTTTCGCTTGTGGTTTGGCGTGCAATGCCTGAATAAATGACACCTGCCTGAATGCCTTTAATAATCTCGCATGCGGCATCTTTTAAAAGCGGATCAATTGGATCAGGAACAAAGCTAACTTCATTCTTCATCCATGTGTTTGCCAATTTAATCAATCGAGCTTTATCACCATCTTCGGCAAAGTCTGCCCCAAGGATTGATTCAGCTTCGGCAACAGTAATAAAGCTCATGGGTTATTCCTTAAAACAATGTGATGCGTTTTGTTAATACATCGTTGTATGCATCCATGTGCTTATGCTGCTCTTGCAACAAAGCCCATTGCTCATCATCGATAAATGCTGGTTAACCTTTATCAAGGAAATTTTCCAGCGCATCTAATTTTTCATTAAGCTCACGCTGCTCTAGGCGTACACGATCTTGTGGGGTTTGTGATTGGTGATAAGACTTTTCAAATACATCACGAGGCGACCATGAGATATAACCAGCATGGCGTTCGTCGTTAGGCTTTCCGCCATCCACATATTCGACCAAGTAGCCTTGTTCGGCTGGATCTTCATTTTCTGGAATCTGCCAACCGCGATAATCGTTGTATTCACCGCGCGTCATTGATGTTGCTAATACTGATTTGGTGCCAATGAAAGCCACCATTGATAATGCGATTAATTTTTTTGACATTTTTATTTACCTGTCCAACTTTTAAGAATTAGTGCCTGAATGATGATTTGCTCATCAGTTAGAATGACCGTTGCTTTATCACTGGCTTGAGTTGCGCATTGCCATTAGGATTCGATAGGCACGTCCACCTTTGTGAGTGCAGGCATTGAAACCATCATCACCCTTCACAATCACCTTTGAAATAAAACCATCTTTCAACAATAAATCTCTTCCTGATTTACTTGGAACATCCCCGTCATATAGCGGACCATGTTTAAATGCAGCCATTATGGTGTCCTGCTCACCGCTAGACATTTCTTGAACACGAATAATAAATTCGATATTGCTTTTGATTTCTTCCGCGGAATCTAAGGTGACATCACTATGAATGACATCAAGAAGCTGTTTAACATTCATGAGTTATTCTTCCGTTTTTACTGGTTGCTCAAGTAGCGAAATCAGAGTGTCTTTATTGTCCCGCGCCAGATACTTGATCTCTTTTTCATCAAGCAATGCGCGTAATTGATCTGCGGTCATTGAGCTGTAATCAGTCGGCTTTGGTGTATCTGCATCTGCTGGTTCAAGCTCTGCAATACGTGCTTTCATAGCGCCAACATCATTTTTAAATGCAATCTGCTCGCCTTGTGCAGTACTCAATTGCTCTTTCGTGTTGCTCAGGTCGAGTGCCACAGCATCAAACTGCTCTACTGGGACCAGTCCGCTCAAGTCAGCAGGCTCACCTTGTTCAAGGTTATTTTTTGCCACTTCCAGAACTTCTACTTCAATATTAATCGCCTCATAATCGGCTTTGATTTTTGGGTAGTCGCCATAAATTACAACTGACTTTGCTTTTACTACAGGCTTGTCGTAATAATCAGGATTGTGAATCTGACCGTCGTGCTGAATTTTTTCGCCATTTTTCGCATAAATAATTTTCATGTTCTTCTCACAAAAAGAATGGGGCTTTCGCCCCACTCAATTAAGGTGTACCTGAAAGGTCTAAGTAAGTACCAGCAGTCATCTTGTTGCTAGTTGCATGCTTCAGCCAGTTTGCAGAAGCACCAAGTTGTGCAAGTGTAGGGTTTTCGCCTTTGGTTACATCCCAAGAGTAGCCAAGCAAATCAATGTTAAACACGCCTTCTGCACGTGCACCGATCGCAAGGTTTTCTTCGCCATTAATGTCATACAGACGGAAACCCGGTGCTTGAGATTCAGTAATTTTCACCGCACCTGCTTGCAGACCAAATGCATCGTTGTCACCAACCAAGTCAGTTACCAACACTGGTTTTCCAAGCGTGCCCGGTAAACCACCGTAGACCACGATTTCTGATTCACCGTAAATTTGATTTGTCAGTGCTTCATCCACTAAATCAAAGTAGGTGTCAGAGTTCATAACCCACAATGCGATGCGTCCAAACTTGTCACCCATTGGGCGCATTGCTTTGGTAAGGGCTTTACGACCATCTACTGCAATCGTGCCTGTTGCAACCATGTCAGTATTGCCAGAGATTGCGGCTTTTACAGATGCCAAACCATATTGCAAACGACCAACCATAAGTGCATCCGCAAGATCTTGACCTACAAGCTCAGCAAATTCTTCTGGTGTGCGCGCACGACGTTTGAAGGCTTCTTCTGTAGAAGCATATGGACCATATTTGTACGGAGTTTTTACACCAACCATTTCACCTGAGCCAATTTTTGATGGAGTCACAGGATTGGTTGAGTTCACATCACGGTGTGCAATAGAGCCACCGATTTTATAAAACGATTCTTGACTAAAGTTGCCTTTAATCATTTCGCTTTTATAAACAATTGCACCATTTGATGCTTGGTTGAATACATTCAGGTTATCTTGAATGCGCTCTAAATACGCTGTCTCAGCAAGCGTATTATAAATTTTCATATCAGAATTGACTGTAGTCGTCATCTAGCAAACCCCTTATTTTGGTAAATCTAAAAATGCTTCTTGACCGTGTTTGGAAATAAACTCAGCCTTTTGACTTGCATTCATCTCCCCACGTTTAAGTGATGCACCACCCTGACCACCATTCCCTTGGAAACCACCACCAGAACCTTGACCACCTTTTAAAATGTAGTCTTTATTTGGATAGGCATTGACCAATGTTTGAATGGCTTCTTCAAAGCCCGCAGGTTCACCAAACTTTTCACGTGACAAGATTTTTTGACCATCTGTGCCATATGCCACCAACTTGCCATCTTCGACCTTAAATGCACTGCCGAATTGGGCTTGTAGTAGATCAACAGGGACAGAAATGTTTTCCTGAATGTACTTAGAGCGACTAAAACCACCGCCAATAAGCTCGCTGTTTAATGCGTTTTGCGCTGCGCCAAGCTGATCTTGGAGTTGTTTAATTTGTGGGTCATACGTGCATTTTAGCTGCTCAGTTAATTGCTGACGCACTTTGTCCACTTCGCCTGCATCGATCAGTTTTTTACTGTCAATGTCGCCAAGTTTCTGAATTGCTTCACGTGCTTTTGCAGCGTCCAGACCCTCAAAGTCCTTCAATTGGTTGAGTGCTTGTTCTTTTGCTTCACGATGCGTTTTAGCTTCCGCATTTAGGCTTGAAATCTTGCTTAATGCTTCGCCAGCATCAAATACAATTTCTTTGCCATCATCGCCTACATAAACAGGCTTACCATCTTGCAGAACTGCGTGACCATTCGCGTCTAATTTCAGTTTCATAAGTTTTCCAACTCTTTGTTTTAAAAGGCATCCGCCCGATTGCGTCTACAGCTTCCACTTTCGACAGGTAATAAAAAAGCACCCTGTTGGGTGCTTTAATTTGCTTATTAATTAATTAAAAATAACATCTGGATTTCTTGAATAGGCTTCTATTATTTTTGGGTAATCAAATAACTGTTGGTTGCTTTGTGCGGCTACTTTATTGATTCCCCACCCATTATCCTCAATACGCTCTAAAATCAATAACATTACACTCGTCACAATATCTTTGCCTCTAGGACATAAAATATTCTGATTGCCATTACCGTCAGCGTAAAAAGCGCACTCCTCTGGTAAGGCAATTTTTTCCAGAGAGCAAGGTATTATTTGCGCTCTTGAAAGCATGACGAGATGCCCTTCTTCTATATTGCGCACCTCAATGGTAAAGTTGGCCTGAGAGTCTGTATTGAATTCCGAGTTGGCATCAATTAATAAAGATTCAATTGAATAATCCATAATTGTTTTCCTTAAATAGGTTTGAAAACAAGTATGCCTAAACTTTAAATTAAATCAATAAAAATCTTGTATATACAAATAGTTAAGCTCCGAGCACAACTTTAAATGTCTCCGCATCATTCACCCTCAATTCCTCCAGCGTATAACCCCGCTTATTCAACGGATCGGCGAACTTATCCAAGCTATATTCACCTTTTTGGTACAATTCAAACTTCGATTTACCCAACCACTGACGCTGAAATGATTCATCCTGATCATCAAACCAAGTCTTAAATGATGTGTTTGCATCAACCTGACCAATGATGCCGTCACGCTGATCCTTTGGAATGTCTTTGACCTTTCGTGCATCAGCCACAAATGGCCTTAAACCTGCGACATTGCCATCCTTATCACATGGTGCATAAGTTGTGCGGTTATTTGGATGAACTGGAAAGCGTGGTCGTTTCGGATCATCAATTGCATATACAGTCCCATCAATGGATGCACAGTATTTGCACGTGCGACCATCCAAGGTGGCCACAACCTTCACATAGTCATAGCCAAGTGCTTTATATGTGTCGATGTAAGTCGCATTACTGATATGGCTTCGGGCGGTTCTGACTTGGCGTTCAATCGAGCTTCGGCTTGATTCAAGCAGACCATCCTTGTAATCATTCGCCTTGCGACCTTTAATCCGCTGAATAATCTGCTGATTAGTCTGCCCTTGTGAAATACCATCACGAATGACATATTCCACTTTTTTTCTGAGTGAAGCGGCAATATCAGCAAACAGGTATTCAACCAACTGACCGCCTGCAAATGGTGTGCTTCTGACGGTCTTGTAGATTTTCTCTGCATTAACAACCGCAGCAGATCCAGCAATCAACTTTGCAGAATATGAGGCTTCATAGACTGCCAATTGCAAAGCAGATTTATCGAACTGCTCAAACAATTCCACATCTAAAGATTTGAACCACTCATTCAGAATGGTTCGAATCTCTTCGATATTTTTGCTGGTCTTGGTCTTACTTGAAAAGTTGATGCTTTGCAGTGCTTTCCGCTCAGAATCCGACAATTCACCCAAAAGCTCACTGAGTCGCATCAATTGCGCATCAGACAACTTGTTAAATGCTGCTGTCAGCTCATTAATAACTTGAGACGATGCTCGATACAGATACGCTGAATGTTGGCTCAGCGCATCAACTAAGGCTTTCTGCGCTGAAGTGTTCATAATTACTCACCATCACCAGGTGGATTATTAATCCCACCGTCTGTTTGCTGTTCAAGTTTCTTCACCACATCTTCCCACTTGTCTTCAGGAAGCGTGCCTGTTTGCTCGTAGTGATACCAAACATACCAAGGGATACTTCCATTCAAGCACGCCTCATAAATCAATCGAGAGCGAACAGGATCGTATTTAGGCTTGTTGAAATCTTGGGAAATCGAAAAGGTTAAATCATCAGACGTCCATTCTTTGCTTGGCAAGGCAAAACGCGCACACCAAAGCAATGCCATCTGAAGCACTTCACTGGTATTTGAAACAACCAGGGATAATACCGAGTGCTGAACAGAATCTTCATTGTCCGCCTGAGTTGCAGTCTTGTTGGCAGAACCAACTTCAACCAAGCGAGCACCCATTTCTTTCATCTGTACCCATTTATCAGCGGCAAGCTGCTTCACAAAACTGTTTTCATCTGCTTGAGCAAACTTAACCTCAGTTGGAAAGCCTGAGCGTGAACCAATCTTAAGCTTGTCCTCTTTGATGACCTTGTATTGCTCCATCGTCACATTCGGCATGCATAAGACAGCCTGACCAGTGATAAAACCTGATTCTTCAACATCAGCGCTATTTCGGTAGTGCGACAGATTGATTTCAGCCAATTCAAGCAATGGCGCATTATCGATTTGATCCGAATTGTCAGTTGCACCACAAAAACTAAATGGAATGAAGTCCCATGTTTTACCGTGATAGTCTTTTGGGATAACTTCACTGGTTTTGGTATATTCCCCTTTTTCGCCAGCAGTCCAAACCTCAACCACATAAACGAAAGACTCATCCTGCGGAATTAAGCGTAATACTCGGTATTGGCTTTCATTCTTCTTGGAGAATCCATCTTCACTGACCTTGGCAACTGTTTCCTCAATCACGATCAATGAATATTTGCGCTGATTGCCGACAATAATATAATCCCAGTTGATTACCGATTTAGCCTCAAGCGTATGGATAATTGGATAAGCATTTTTTGTCTTATCTTCAGCCTTGTTTGCACTTGGTGCCACGCTCGGATAATCAACATAGATACCACAGCGATAATGCTTCATTAGCAAACGCACTATTCTTTGTGCAACTTGATAGATAGATCGTCCAGCACCATCGGCATTTCGTTCCAAATACTTAAAATCATCTGGTCTTTTAAAGTCAGGCAGTCTTTGGAATGCGGAGCCAATCAAACTTTTTAAAGTTCTTCCAGTCACGCCATAAAAGACTGCTCGATCCAAATACTCTTTGTATCGCTCTTTATCGCCATCACCAAAAGTAACAGGCACAGGCAAATACTCTTGACCAGCCGCCTTGATTGCCTTCTGACCTACACAAACATCATCAAGCATTTTCCATGTCTGAATATTGGCTGTGTAGTCGGCATGTTTTGTAGTTACACCTGTCATCTTCTGCTTCCAAAAATATCTATGTCTAGGCGAGTTACTGGCTTAATGATTGGGAATCTTTTTGCTATCGGATAACCACCAGCATCACCCACATGGTCCAGTCCTGACTTCTTATCAGGCATGCCAAAATCATCGTAAATTTGCTGTTCTAGGGTCTCGGTGAATCTCGGGCATTTGTTTGTATTGACCATCAATGTCCGCTCACCTTCACCATTTAAGATCAACGCATTCACCGCATTAATTCGTTCTTTAATCGCTGGATTGGTTCCGTCGACCTCAACTGTAAAACCTTTGTCCCTCAAAATCTGATGATCTGATTCGCTGCTATTCTTTGACGACTTAGCTTGACCCGCAGCATCAGGAATTACCGTCATTTCATGAAATGGAAAACGCTCAATCAATAACTGAGCCATGGTCGGTGTATCTCGAACTCCTACCAACTCATCCAATGCCAAAGGTTTTCCTTCCCGAATCACATAGACCACAGCAGCCATTTTCAGAACGTTAAAGTCCATGCCGATGATTAAAGGTTCATGCGGCTGAATTTCAGCATCAGTGTGATTAAGCTTGCGATCAAAGTCAGGATAAACAGCACCACTTGTCAGGTTTACGAATTGACCTTTCAAATAAGCCGAAATCAACTGAGGTGGATATGACTCAAATAATGATGAAATATAGTCTTCAGGTAGATTGTTTTCATTGTCATAAGTCGAAGCCTGAATCATTCCATATAAAGCACGTTTGGCTGGCGTTGAATTGGCTTCTTTCACAAACTGCTGGTAAGTGAATTTAAAGCCTTCAGGCGTAGTCGCCACATCAATACCATTGATCAAGCCTGCTTGCTTAAAACGCATACGAGCAATGATTTTCCGCCATGCCTGCTGTGCTTTCACTGTTGGCATCACATCCAGCTCATCAATCAGAGCATGCCCAATTTTAAAACCAACAATCGTTTGCGGTTTTTCCATGGAGCGGCAAATAATCGTGCTTCGATATTGCCGACCATAGTAAATATCCACTTCCTTGTTTGATTCGTAAATCTTGGTTTTTAACCCCCAATCAAATGCAACCTCATCAATTGTTGGGAAAAAGATGTCTCGGATCTGCGGATAGGTTGGAGCAAAGTAACCCAATGGCACTTTGGGAAATTCCCAAGACTTATCGCATAAGCTTGAGCACCCAACCCAAGTTTTACCACTACCAAATCCAGCCACAAACGCACGAAACTTATTTTTCAGCTGTAGAAAGTTAGCCTGAGGTATGTTCAGTGTCGGATTGATGTTCGGCATTTGCTTTACTCGCGTCTACAACTTGAATTGTGACTTTCACTGGAGTTGGATCATCACCCGCGCCATCTTCACCATCACGAATACGTTGAATTTCTAATTTCTTGATTTCTATATCCAAGAGCTGCGTGTCATGTCCTTGCATCTCATCCTTAACCTGCCTAATGATGCTTTGCTTCATGACTTTGTTTTTGCCCCAACTGTCATACATCTTTTGCAGCTCATTGAGGCGGACAGATTTATTGGCTAATGGAATGTCATACACACTGGCTTTAAATTCAGCCCTTGTACTTTCAAAAAGGTCTTTCAGTTTTTTACTTAAATTGCGACCAACGTACTTTGTTGGATCATATGCAGCCACCTGTTGACGGCTGACTTCTATTTTAAAATCCTGTTTTACAGCATCTGCCACTTGTTGAGGTGTTTCAAAGCAGGCAAGAGACTGGACTATAAAGATTTTTACAGGCTCTTTGAGTGCTGCCATAAACACCCCTTTGTAAAATGACGTAAAACTAAACAGGCAAAAAAATTTAAGCCAACTTCAATAAACACGTACCGCATGCATGAGCAATGTTTGATTTGGAAATTGTTGGGCCATTGTTTGATAAAGCCGCCATTCTTTGCACATCCACATTGCCGCCATAGCGCTCAACAACACCAAAGAACTCTTCGACATCATGACCACGCATTTGCAATATCGCGTGACCTGTTTGGCTGTCATAGCATGGCCCACCATTTGGACTAATCTTATGCTTGAGGTGATACAACTCATGCTCAACCAAAGCCATGAATGAAGAATCAGAACACTCCGAACAATACCGAGCGTCTAATGTGATTAAAGCTTTAGGTAGAAATCCAAACCATTTAATCAACTGTGCTTCTTGTCGGTACTTCTTCCAACCACTCACCTGAAATTGAATAATCTCAGCCTGACCCAAAACGACTCGACCTTGCTTTTCAAATCCACTCTCAGCCCAAAGAAAGCAAACACCAGAATGGTCTATCAAGTGTTCATGGTCTTTGTTGTATAGTTTGCTGTCTGGATTAAGAATGCATGTCTGTAGCCACTCATAAATCTCTTGTGCTGGCTCAAATATAAAATCTTCTGTCCAGTCTTTATCTATGAGGTGTTCAGGTGGGTATGGTCTTTTCATAATCATTAGCCAATAAAAAACCTCCCGAAGGAGGTCTTGGTTCATAAGGTGTAAGAATCACCAGTGTCTGGGTGGTAAAAGTATCCGTAACCATCCATTTCAACTACCTTGCCATCAATAACTACACCAATCAAATTTTCATATCCATGTGCTGGCTCATCTAAAGATGTGGATTTTCGCTTTTCGTAAATACCCTCAAAAATCTTTTTATTGCCTTTTAAATCTTGAAACTCTACTTCTTTCTTGAATCTCATTGCTCGTACTCAAATTATTCAATGAGTCATCATCGTATAGGATCAATATTCCCAGCACCATCTCAAATCTTCTGGAATAGTTAAGTGTACGCCTAACTGTGTCGCAGCAAAATCATGCACGTAATTCAAATATTCAGTCATCTGTTTCACTGTGGCTTTGGTTGTACTGGTCAGCTTAATAACATGCTCGCCGATTAGCTTGTATTCATCAGGCTCAGACTGTTTCACTCTTGCGATTGAGTCGCACATCTCTGCAAACTCTTGGTCATCACGCTTATAAATAAAGATCAGGTATTTCTTTTTGAACTCAAAGTGTAATGAGTCTTTATGCTGCCCTGTCTTGCGTTCAATCTGACCAAGCCACATCCAATACAGTCTGTTTTGAGCTGAACTGCGGTCATCCTGTTTTTGATCAATCACAACACGTAAAGGCTTACCGCTTTCAATCGCCTTGGTGTAATTGCTATGCATGAAGCTGATAGCTTTAGTGATGTCAGAATGGGTGTTAATTGGGAATACTGCTGGTTCCATCAAAACACCTCTTTACTTTCAACCTTAAGCATCCGATTAGTTTGCTCTAACCACTGCTCAAACATTGCCTCACTCTCTGCACGACCACCCAATTTAAATTGATCAAATGCGCTATGGCATGAATGGCACAATGGAATAGTGAACAGGTCTGAACTTTTGATTCCTCTACCCTTGCCATTCTTTGAGCTATTTGAATGTGCGGCTTGACTATCTGGATTGCCGCATCGGATACAAGGCAGATTTCGTATTGCTACCAGTCGCTTGTTATCGCGCATGACGTTTTATGTTTTCTTTGAGCGTTTCAATGTTGTGATCGATCTGACGCACTCGCTTATCACACTCGAATTTAAATGCGACAGTGGAATTTAAGTGGTTTAAGCTAATTATCTTTTCTTTATCTTCGTGCAATTTTTGGAGATTCTTCTTTGCTTCGACTATATCCATAGACCACCTATAAGAAATGAAAAACCCTGCCAATATCTAGAATTAAGCAGGGTTTTATATGCCGTAATACGTTCGGCAAAATTGCTAGCTATATGGCTAACAATGAGGGTGAAAAATAAAAGGTTAGCTATTTGGCTATTCGATCTCTTTCAAACATTCTCGACACACTTTGATTTCTTCATCGTCAATCGTGTAATCAAACTCTGTCGCGCCATGGAATCCAAACAAACACATCAATAATCGAAGCATGGTCTTTCTCCAAGCAACAAAAAAAGCCCATCGAATGATGAGCTTCATAATATGGGTGGCGCGCCATGCAGGATTCGAACCTGCGACCATCCGCTTAGAAGGCGGATGCTCTATCCAACTGAGCTAATGGCGCATTAGGTGGCGGCATTCAACTTAAACCACTACGAATAAGAGTGCCGCCATAGGTGCCCTGATATTGCTTACACAAAAAACATTTCTCAGGGCATAAAAAAAGCCCACAAATTGTATTGCAGGCTATTAAAATTTAAAAGATTAGTCAGGGAACTATCTGCTAAATCTGAAGCGAATTTTGCAGAAAATCTCAACTGATTGCAATACTGAAATGCATCCAAAATACACATTAATAAAAATTTCATATTTCAGAATGAAAAAAGCCCACCTTTCGGTGAGCTTTTAAAAATATGGCGTGGTAGTGGGGATTCGAACCCCATGACTTTGGTTAAAACTTTATAAGATTAATAACAGCAACTTCTTCGACAGGGATACCTAGCATCTACCACCAAAATCGCTAGAACCACACCCATACCGCATACGTAGTTAAACGCACTGAAATATTGATCCATCAATTTCTCCTTATAAAAACAGATTGTCGCCAAAGAAGATGCTATCTGGTATCCCAGTAAAAGAACGCTTGTGTATTTAAACCCTAATAAAGTGGTGCTCCAATCCAAACTCATGGAAACACCAGTCATAACTCGGTAAAAATTGTTTTGGTCTCGGTTGAACCGTAATACGACCAGTATAAGAAAACTATACCTGAGTTATCAGAATAATGATAGACCTATGCTCGTAATTCTTTGTAAGTATTTTTCTTATACTTCTCAATGGCTTCTGCAGCCTCATTGATAGCTGATTCAATTGCTAACGTCATAAGGTTTTCGTACTGCTTCCATGTCAGTCGGTATACGTTCGATGTCATTTGTTGGGTATTAAGTCCTGCATAATACAATCGCCCTTGAGCCGTAAAATACCCCTCAAGCTCAGGATTCAATGCAAAATCAATAACCATTCGAGCAACCAGCCAAGCCAAGTGATACATCGCAATATGCTCAGGCTCTCGCTTTTTATCCTTTTGAGCATTGGCCAACATGATTTGAGCCAAGTGATTTCGCACATATTCATAATCACTTTCAGACTTATGGCCAAACACAATCAATGATGTCACTGACTTTGCAAGCTGCGTATCCATTGAAGCAATAGCGCCAAGACGATCTTCGTAATTCAATGGTTTCTCTCCTGTGCCATGCACAACTGGTTCAAAGTTTGGAGAACTCGCAGTAATACCATGAGTTAACCATTCAAATTTTTCAAACTTCTCTGCTACTACTGCATTCATGTGACTACCCTCAAATATTTTCTAAATTTAAAATTGTCAAAGTTCCCCAATGAACTGCACCAGTATCAATCCAGTAGCAGTTATCTCGCTTGCATGGTTTTTGTGTGACTGTGTGCCCCATGATTACTGCGTCAACACCTGACACATGGGTGTATTGAGTGGCATCAGGATCAAGACGATCTCGACACCACATTGCTACCTCGGTAGGTAGTCGTTTTCGCTCAATGACGTATTTGGCTTTATCAAAATTATTGAGCTCATCTTTAAACTCACCCCAATTGTTTGACTCAATATGCCCGTGTACAAAACCGTATTTTTTACCCTTGTGATTCAACTCAAGTGCTATTGGTAGGGTTTTAAGTTTCTTGATGATTTCCTGTTGAACCGCATAATCCAACACGTAAAACCATTCACCACCATTGGAAATATGGCAGTTGTAAAATGATTGGTTTTCTACACCACGAATACACAATTCTTCATGATTCCCCATCACAGACGTAAACCAAGGCTTAGACAGCAACTCAATGCACTCTAAATTTTGTGTACCTCGATCCACCAAATCCCCAACAGCAACCAGCAAATCATTTTCAAAGTCGAAGCCAATTTCATTCAATCGATTCATAAGCAAGTTGTAGCAGCCGTGAATATCACCAACTGCATAGAGCTTGCCTTTGATTTCCTTGTCCCAAATTTTTACTAAGCTCATTTAGACCTCGCTAATCTCAATACCGTGAACACTCTTCATCAGATGCTTTTTAATCCGATATTCAGCCAATGACCGTGTTTGAACAGACTTCACATCCTCAACGATGAAAAGCCCTTCTTTTGTTGTGTAAGTAAAATCAGCAAAATAACGAAGTGCTGGCTTTGCTCGATCTTCATTTGCAAACTTGACCGACTCAGCCAGTACAAATTTGACCTGACATTCGAGTGAATGAATCTCACCCTCTTGCCGCATCAACCAAAGCAATTTGTATCGCTTGGCTTCTTTGATCGAATCGAACTTTTTCCCCATCAATTCGGTTTTCTTGTTTTGATACTTTGGATCTCTGCGATTACGACCACGCGCTTTGATTTTTGATTGAATCCGTAGACCTTCTGGAACTTTTGCGTTCATGATTTCACCCCAATCTATTTAATTTCAGAGCTTCATTTACATGAAGATCAGTGACTATTGTTGTTGGTGCAATATGATTTCTAATGTCGGATACATCGTCTGTGCGGTCATGGTCAGCAATTGCGGTGCGGAGGTCTGATAGCGGTTTCAATTCAGGCATATCGAAATACACCTCATCCCAAACATCAGAAATATCATCCCAGTAAATGACGTTGTTTGTTTTTTGGTAATAAGTGATTTCGCAATCTTCATCACTGTAATCTGTCGCACCAATAGGCGCACCATCCACAATTTCACGCATTCTCTCGATTGTTAAATTCATGATTTCACCCCAAATATGTTCTTAGCCTTATCGGTTGGTAAGTATCCAATTGGATATTCACCATCACCTTCTAGGTATCCTTGATCCTCTAATTGATGTAGATACCGCTGCGCTGAGCGAATATGAACCCCAGCTAAACTTGCAATTTCCTTAGACCAAATACGTCGATTGTTTTTCACAGCAAAACTTATGATCTGTACGTAACAATCAAATGCTGTAGCGAATTTTTTTGAATTAAATTTTGGTTGTGAGCTGCTCATGCGACCACCTCACTCAAGCAGCCTTCAGATAAGAACTCGAATGCGCTTTTAGCCACGATTGGAACTTGTCCATTCCCAATGGCTTTAAGTCTGTCCACCCGATGGGCCACCCCATTAGCCACTCGACCCAATTCGGGTTCAACACTCCACCACTTTGTCCACTCTTGACTGCACCCGCCAATCCGTTTTGGTGATGATTGCTCACTTTTCCGCGCTTGTTCCCATCTGAAGCTTTTGGCGTTGGATACATCTGCACGATCGCCCCAAGTGTTGGGCTTTTCCGCTTTAAGTCCCCTGGGTAACCATTTCTTTTCCAATCGCTCGCAACTGGCGTGGGCAACAATCCATATTCGGTCACGTTGATGGGGCGCTCCAAAGTTGGATGCTGAAAAACGTGCCCATTGCGTGTCATACCCCATTTTGGCAAGATCACTGATGACTCGGGTAAGTCCTCTGGAAACAAGCAATGGTGAGTTTTCCACCCACACTTCTCTAGGTCGTACTTCACCAATAATTCGTGCCATTTGGGACCACATGCCTGATCGAGCACCATCGATACCTGCGCCTTTTCCTGCCGAGCTAATGTCCTGGCATGGAAAACCTCCAGATATGACGTCAATAATTCCTTTCCATGGTTTTCCGTCAAAAGTTGTGATGTCAGACCAAATTGGGAAAGCCGGGAGAATTCCATCGTTTTGTCGTTGCGCCAAAACTTGTGCTGCGTAGGCATCACGTTCAACTGCGCAAACTGTTCTCCATCCAAGGAGGTGTGATGCGAGTATTCCGCCACCAGCGCCTGCGAAAAGAGCCAACTCATTTAAACCACCTGTATTTTGTAATTCTTGAAGCCAGTCGAGAGTTTTACTGTCATGTTGATCTTTCACACCCCACCCCCTACGCCTTGCTCATCTGTTCTAATTGATGCAAAACGGCAAATATCTAAACGATCCAAAATACGAACTACGCCTTTTTTGCCATGTCGGTTTTTGGCTACGATGACCTCAGTAACACCACTCGGAAGGTCGTCATCACTGTTCAAAATTGGATTTACCAAAAGGATTTGATCTGCATCTTGCTCGATCTGCCCTGATTCTTTTAAATCGGATGCCTTAGGGCGTTTCCCTTTCTCTGACTCACGATTCAACTGAGCTAATGCAATCACAGGGCAATCAAACTCTTTCGCCAACGCCTTTAAATCACGGCTGATTGAGCTGACTTCTTGATAGCGGTCTTTCTTGCTTGGATCTCTGACCAGTTGAAGGTAGTCGATGATGATGCAACCCAATTTTTTGTACTTGCGCTTTGCCTTGCGTGCATAAGAATGAATCTCTGCAATGGTTGGCTTCTGCTTGTCTTCAATGTGGATTGGTAGCCCTGCAAATCGATCCTGCGCTCCAGCGAACTCCATGAGCATGCCGTCGAAGATTTCAGCGTTATGGATGTTGTCATAAGGGATGCTGGTCAAAGCCGAAATACAGCGATTTGTGAAGGTTTCAACGTCCATTTCAGCAGATACCACTAAAACTGCTTCTCGGTACTGCATTGCAGTCTGAATCGATACCATTTGAGCTAATGTTGATTTACCAGAACCAGGGCGACCACCGATCACACAGAAATGCCCTTTCTGGATTGTTCCAACAAGGTTGTCCAAGTGAATCAGGTTGAATTTCACACCCGTGTACTGCTTATTTGCCTTTGCTTCAGCTTTCTCGATTAACTGTTTGCCAGCGCGTTTTAAGGCTTCTTCAAAGGTGAAACTAGACTTCTCAGCCTTATCGTTTGATGTCGATCCACCCAAGATATTTTCAGCAGCGTTATGGATATCAGGAACAGTTAAATCCTTTGCCACTTCCGAGATGCTCAAGCCAATTTTTTCAACTTCACGATGTGCTTTGAACTTGTTGAGTTCAGCGGTGTAAGACTCAAGGTTGTAAAAACTTGATGGAGCTTCATCCATCATATTTTTGAGATATTCCTCTAAATCAACACCATTGCCTTTGAGCTTTTGTTCAACCAAGAGTACGTCATACGGCTTGTTCTCGTTTGCCAGATCAGAGATACACTGGAAAATAAGCTTGTGTCTTTCAGGGAAGAAGCTGTTCACATCAAGATCATTGCTCACCACGTCAAATGAGTTTGAAACTGTCATCAATGCTGTGAGTACAGCTTGCTCCATTGGGATATTGTGAATATGTGACATTACCAATCCCCCATGTCTTCGGCTAGGTTTTGAGGGTTGGCTACTGCCTGTGGCTTCGCATTTTCCGCAAAAAGTTTTTCAACGAGTTTGTTATCACGCTTAACCCACTTCACGAAATTTGAATACATTTTGGTATCTGTAGCCAAACCACTTAAAATTTTGTCTTCGTAGTGCGGGTTGATCTCAAGCAAAATTTCCTCTGCTTGAACTTGATTAATTTTTGGTAGTCCAGAACGTTGCAGCCAAGAATTCAGAGAATGTAAATCTGGCGTCCAAATATTCAGAATCTCATCTGGTGCATTTCCCCTATTTGCGCTCTCTTTAATATTTTCTTTAATATTTTCTTTTATAGGGTCCCGTTCAATGGGGGTAGTCCCCTCCCGTTCAATGGGGGTAGTCCCCTCCCGTTCAATGGGGGTAGTCCCGTTTAATGGTAGTACCGTTTCATGGGATGGGTTTGGCAGAATTTTGATATGATTGGTTGTACCTGTTGCTCGGGTAACAGAGATTAATTTCAGTTGTTCGATCTCTCGAATACACTTGTAAACGGTGTCATCTTTTTTGATACCGCAGTACTTTTTAAAGGTTTCTGTTGCTATTGAAGTTGAGCTACGATTAAACCCAACAGTTTGGCGCAGAATGAGTGAATAGCACTTGTATGCCTTATCACTTAGCTGAGCCATGTACATGTCATCAATGATGAAATTAGGCATTCTGGAGTACTGCTCAGTCACAATGGTTGCCTTTTTTGCTAATTCCTCAAAATCAACACCGATATTCATACAACGCCCTCTTTCGAAAAATGACGATTTAAGACCGCAACAAAGTCAACTTTGACCGATTCAACGTAATGGTCTTTAACTGGGCGTTGCATCCGTTGTAGTGCTGCTCTGCGTTGATCTAGCAACTGTTGAAGTTGGCTAGGGTTTTGTGCTAAATTTGTTTTCATATTCAACTCCGCAAGTAGTTTGAATTACCTGAAAAAGCCTGATCTCAACCATCAGGCTTTTTCTTTGCCAAAATTCCCTTGAATCCCTTCCAATCCCTCTGGAAAGCTCACCTCAGTAGACAAGTCCCGCACTAAAGCCGCTAATCCCAAGCGCTCAAAAGATTTTGCTTGTAAATTAAGAACATGCCACTCACCCACGATTTCTTTTTCAAGCAAGAAAGCGAGGTATTGAGCAAGGTCTTTACCCTTAATTTCGGCGAGAGTTTTTGCTCTCTCATGGATCTCTGGAGACAAGCGAACATGCGTAGATTTTTTATCAAGACTCATAAGATCACCTATGCGGTTAAAGTCTGTAAATCAGCCTTAACCTTCCCTTTTGTTTTGATCTGCAATAAAGCTTGGGTTTCTAGAGATATACCCTTGCTTCGCCACTTACTAACAGCACCTTTGGTATATCCGACCTTCTGAGCAAGCTCGGAATCGGTTTTAACTCCGTAGTGAAGTTTCAACTCATCTACAGTCATGGTTTACCTTTATAAACTAACAGTTTCCATTAGTAAACCATAAGTTTATTCATATATCAAGGTGCTTGTTTACTATAGGAAACAAGTGATGAGGGATTTTGTATGACCAGTATTAGCGACCGTATAATTCAAAGAATGAAAGATCTTGGTCTTCGACAAACTGCAATAGTTGAGGCTACAGGAGCTACAAAGGGAGCTGTGTCTAAATGGGTAGCTGGAACAAACACGCCTAAAGCTGAATTTTTACCAGCATTAGCAACCGTCTTAAAAACTTCTCAAAATTGGTTGCTTACAGGTGAAGAAGAAAAGAAATTCAATAACTTCAATATGCAAGAATTTATGGATAAGCATAATTTGAGTGGCAAAAGTGACGCCTCTTTCAATGTGAATGAATTGCATAAGCCAACAGTTATTGATTATGAAACAGAAAATGGGTTTATTTGGATTGATGTTGTGGAAGCTAATTTTTCATGTGGTGTTGGTGAGTCCATAGAGTTTCACTTTGATGTAATTAATGGGAAATTCCCTTTCCCTCCATCATTTTTCCAAAGAAAACATGTCGACCCAAGCTGCATGAGAATTATTAAAGCCAAAGGCGATAGCATGTCTGACTTTATTCATGATGGTGACATGGTTGGTATTGATATTTCTCAAACCGAGATTGTAGATGGTGAAATATATGCTGTTTACTTTGAAGGCGAAGGAATGATTAAGCAGATATTCAAAGAGGAAGGTGGGAAGCTTACTCTGCATAGTCTTAATTCAAAATACAGGGATAGGGAAGTTTCAGAGCAAAATGGTTTAAATTTCAAAGTTATGGGTCGTCAATTCTGGCGTGCTGGCTGACCACTTAAGAAGTTTAAGTAAATAAGAAATACCTTATAGCTGCGAACCCGACGCAGCTCTTTAAAACAGATCGGGTGGAGAATAAAAGATGGTAGATAAAACAGAAATCAGTAAACCAATTGAAATTAAAGACAACTCCCTAGAGAGAGTTGCCTTTGATTTAATGGATAGAATTGCTACTTCTGAGGGCTATAACAATGAAGATGCATTTAGAAAGCCTAATTCAAGAGAATATTTCCTAAAACTATATAATCAGTGCCATAGAGTTGTTCACTCGAGAGCTGCAAATATTGATGAAATCCTAAAGGGCTAGTTGGCTTTAAATAGTTTTTCTTCAAGGTGTTTAATAATTGCCACAATGTTTGATGGATCTGTTACATTAGCATCAATAAGATCACGAACAAGTGCCAATTTTTCTTCATGAGTTAGCATAATAAACTCCAAACAACCCATCCCAGTGATGGGTTTTCTTTTGATTATTAAAGCACAAAAGTTTCCAATAATAAAAATATGTTTCTCTAAGTAAACTATTTTGTTGACAATAAAGTTTCCTTTGGTAAACTAAACCTCGTAAACACAAAAAAGCCCGCATCGACTGGACATCTGGCGGGCTTCACATACAACGAGGTCATTATGAATCAAACAATCAAACATAGTCAAATGCCAGAGTTCGTTAAGAACCCGAGCTGTACGTCTCAACATCTCCACCAGCACCCTACTGCTGAAAATACAGTGCAGTACAAATCAAAGTCGGGTTTGGTTCTTCCTTCAATCGTTGTTATCGCAATGTGTGCTGCTGGTTTATTGAGTTGCACAGCGGATCAACATGCAACTGCTGGTCAGGTAAAGGAGATGTCTAAATGAGTCTATCTAAATTCTCAGCGAATCTCGCTTACACATCTTCTGCTGGAATTGATTACACGGTCAATTTCACTCAAGGCAAGGACAACAAAGAGGCGGCTCAAGTGTTGATTGATACTGTCGAACACTTGGCTTGGATGGCTGCGATTGCGGGTCAATCCAATGCGGTTAAAGAAGCTCTAAATAGTGGCTTGGCTTTGGGTGATATGCGTCGAGCGGAATTAGACCAGAAAAAGTTTGAGGTGACTCCATGAACATGCTCTCAACCTACGCACCAGAAGCGAAAGCAAAATCAAGCCGACCAGTTCTAGGTGTTGATTATCAACAGTGCCCTTGCGGTTTGATGGCTTATAAAAAGATCCCTTTGCAAAACAAGAAAGGCTTCATGTGGATCTGCCGTGATGGACATTCTCAGAATGTTATCGATTGTTCGGTTAATTAAGGAGATTCAATTATGGCTCTTCAAATTATTTCTGCCGACCAGCCGCTTAATGTAAGTGCAATTATCACTTACATCTATGCGGATCCTGGTTTAGGTAAAACATCTCTTGGGTTTACTGGTGACAAAGCTATTTCTTTTGACTTTGACAAAGGCTCCCACCGTACTGGTGAATTAAGACGCGGAGCTGTTGTTCCAGTGCAACAGTGGACTGATGTAGCTAACTTAAACGCTCAGGATTTAGCGCCTTATAACACTATTGTTTTAGATACTGTTGGGGCAATGCTTGAATGCATTAAGTCTTACCTACTTTCAATCCCTTTGAATCGCCAAAAGGATGGAACACTTAAATTAAAAGCCCAAGGTTCAGCAAATGTCATGTTTAAGAACTATGTCCACATGCTGATTAGCATGGGTAAAGACGTTGTTTTCTTAGCTCATGCCTCAGAAGATCAGAACGGTGATCAAGTGATTTACCGTCCAGACCTGGGTGGTAAAAACCGAAATGAGTTATATCGAATTGCTGATGTTATGGGATATCTCACCACGGTAAGAACCCAAGATGGCAAGTCAGCTCGTGTTATTAATTTCAATCCATCTGACACTCATCATGCAAAAAATGCTGGTGCTTTAGGTGGTGATACTGGTGAGGTGTGGATTCCTGACTTAAAGGAAAATCCGTCATTTTTAGCTGAGTTGATTAAACAAGCTAAAGATCACATCAACACATTGACCCCTGCTCAGTTAGCTACAAATAAAGCTATTGATGAGTTTAATAACTTCACTCAAAGCTGTGAAGAAGCTCAATACGCAAGTGACTTAAATCAATTAACAGAGTCGTTAGATAAAGAGCACATGTATTACAACAACATGCGCCTTGCTCTTAAATCAAGAGCACAGCATCTAAATTGTGATTTTGATAAAGAGCGTAATTGCTGGGCTAATCCACCAGAATTCAATGCGATTTCTGATATCCAGCGTGATGAGTTGCTAGACCTAATAGCATCCTTAAATCTTGATACAAAAGCTGTATGTGAGCATCTTGGAATTGACGCACTAACTGAAATTGAGTTGAAGCATTTCAATGATGTGAAAGCTGAAATTATCAACACTGGAGCGCCATCATGACCACATATTTAGCAATCTTACCCAACGGTGAAAGTGTTGATGCAGTACGCATCGGCACTCACTTTGAGAGCTTAACTGGTGAACTGCTCGACCCTGTTTCATTAATCAACTTTGATCAGATTACACATGATCAATATGCGTTTGAGCAGGTTCATAAGTCATTCACTTTAAAGGGTGATTACTCAAAAGATGAGAGCCTTAAATACCGTAATTCATGGATGGAAGGCTCATATAGAACATGGCGTGTGGCAAGTGGTTTGCCTGTTGTAGATCCAGAGTACAAATCACTTGGTGTGATGGTTCAACTTCCTGAATCGCCAATTTATCCAGACTTCCGTCGTCGTCGTGGGGATTGATATGCGAGTAACTCTAATGACCGATGCTTCGCATTGCTCACAAAACATGGTTGGTGGTTTTGGTTTTTGGTGTGCCTCTGATCGTGGGAAATTGGCTGGCGGTAAACCCTTTCAAGGGAAAATTAAAGACAGCTACGAGGCTGAAATGAAGGCTGTAGCAAATGCTCTCAATATGAGTATTCGCTCTGGGCTTATCCAATCAGGCGATAAGGTTTTAATTCAGCTCGACAATCTTGGCGTGGTTCAGTGCATCACCAGAA
Organism: Acinetobacter sp. NigerLNRRAM0016; assembly: GCF_054112845.1. NCBI lineage: Bacteria > Pseudomonadati > Pseudomonadota > Gammaproteobacteria > Moraxellales > Moraxellaceae > Acinetobacter > Acinetobacter sp. NigerLNRRAM0016. The sequence goes on along the minus strand of NZ_JBSYVT010000002.1, from coordinate 135,011 downwards.
AGAAACTTCCACGCCCCGATGTATCTCACGTGCTGGATTACATTTTTGACTATGCAAAAGATTTACTGCTTGAACTTCAATGCAGACACGTAAAGGGTCACAGCAAGAAAACAGAAAATCGGTTTACGTCAAATAAGCACTGTGACCGCATTGCAAAGCAACAAATGCGTATCGCTAGAAAAGAGGTGGCAGCATGAACGAAATAACAATGCCCGAAGTGCGCGAGCTTTTGAAATCCGTTGAAACTATTGCGGTTCGTACTGGTGAAGTAAACCAACGTGATTTGCTTTTAGCCCCTGCACTTTTCAAAAAATTAATGGAATGTCGTACTAATGGGTTAATTCAGATTCAAGTGCTTATTGATGGAAAGCCGGTTGAGATCGAAGCAACTTAAACCACTTACCTACTTTAATAACAAAGTAGGCTCTAAATTCGATGTAATTAACTAATTTAATAGATTATTGGGTGGAATGATGGATATTAAAAATATAGTTACTGAACAAAATACAGAAACACTTGATGCTGAAATTACAGCAATGACAGAAGCATTTACTGAAGAACATTATTTAAATAATGATGAAGCTGAGCACCTAGAGATGATCGTAGCTAAATCAATGGTGCTTGGTGAACTCTACGAGCGTGCGAAATGGCAAGCCAAATCCCAAGCGGTGCCTGAATGTGCTTGGGTAGAAAGCTATGATGGATCTATCTTTAAAAGCTCATGCGGACATACTTTCGAGTTGTCTAACGATGGAACGCTTGATGATAACAATATGAAGCATTGTTGTTTTTGTGGTGGAAAAATCGAAGAACAGGAGCAAAGTCATGAATCTGATTGAGCAATTAGGTGGGTATGAAAAAAGTAAGCGCGAACTGAAGTTGAAAGAAGAAAGTTCTATTCTTCAATGTTGTTCCTCTATTACAGCAGACATGATCCGTGATGCACTTTTAGACTACCGCCGCCAGCACAATATTTTTGAGGTTGGGGATAAGGTTAAAGCAAATGATGGTCAGTTTGGTTTCAATGAGTTATTTAAAATTGATGATTTTTTTGCAGATGACGATGGTATAAATCTGGCTGTTTTAGATGATGGTGACTGCTATCCTTTAAGCTGCTTGACGCACGCCACAGATGCTGAAATCAAAGCGGGTAAAAGATTGGAGATGACATGATGAATATTGATCGTCGCGTACGAGCGAAAGAATTTATGCAGCTCCTTTCAATTAAAAAGGATGCATTTTACAATAAAGTGAAGTTAGGTGAGATTGAGCAACCAGTGCGGATAAATAAGAAAGATGTCTTTTGGCATGAGTCTTATGTGAAGCGAAAAGTTGAAGAATTTAAACCGAAAGATTTAGCCTGCTCTTAGCAGGCTTTATTTTGTGTATTGATTCTATAAAAACGGGTAACTTAGCGGGTAATATTAACAATAAAATAAATACAATTTAATATAATCAATAACTTAAATAACAAATGTGTATTTGCAATTAGAATATTCACAAAAAACTCGCTTTTTAACGTGACTGACTAGAACATTTCATTGAATTATATGTGAAATTATATATATTAGCGCACAATATCTATCATTAAATGAGTGTCTTACAATGATTAAAACTTTATCATTTCGTCGTGTTTTGGGGTTAGGTTTCGCAGTTTTATTTGCTCAAGCAGTCAGTGCCAACGAAGGCTTAACTCAAGAAGAAGCCAACAGTATTGTCAAAGAAGATATTGCCTCTACCCAAATTATGGCTGAAGTATGCCCTGCTGTGATTGGGAAAAATGCCAAACTCGATGCCAATGTACAAACACTCACGAAGATGTATTTAAAAGAATATTCTGATGCATCGATGACTTTAGATAAATTACAAGCCGATCCAGAATACAAATCAATTTTGCAAGAAACACGCAAAGCCGCTCAAGAAACCAGTAAAGAAGAACAGCATGCTGTGTGTATGGATGTAGCTGAATATCAAGCTTAATCTAAAAATCTTACGAATGACTTGTACTTGAGTCATTCGTAAGCACAAAACCGACAATCACATCATTCATTTCTTCTCCATCCTTTCAACCATTTATATACATTTCCCCTCTTCCATTTCTGCTCAATCGGGTTAACCTAAGCTCAAGTCGATTTATCTTTTTTGAGTTTATTGTTTATGAAATTTGCCGCTTTAAAAACAACATCATTAGCTTTACTAACTGCTTTAACTTTTTCCCTCACACATGCTGAAGAAAGCAAAGACGAAAATATCGAAGTCACGCCAAACCAAACAGTTACTCAACAAGAACTGGCTGCGATTTATGTACTTTCAGAGATTTGCCCAAAGTTAGTTGACAATAAAGATGGCTTTGAACAAGGCTATAGCAAGTTGGCACAAGAACATCTTCCTGAAGAAAAAGATGCCGTAAGTGCTTTAATGAAATTGAGCAAATCTAAAAGTTTTAAACCGATTTTAGCCGAAGCAGAATCTGATGCTAAAAGTGCTGGCGACGATAAAAATAAAGAAATCTGTCAAGAATTGACCACCTATAGCAATTGAAACAAATTGGTTACAATACTTTTGAAATAAGCCGATTTCACAGGTAGAAGTCGGCTATGCTTTATCCTAGAATGCTAAGCTCTTTGTGCTTACATCAAGATATTGGAACCCGCTAGAAATGATCCGTAAAAGCGCCCTTGCTGCAACATTACTATTACCAAGTTTCTCTTTCGCAGCAACTGTCTTATCTACGCCACCAGAACTCAATAATAAATCTTATGTTTTGATGGACTATGAGACGGGGCAAATCCTCGCAGCAAAAAATGAAAATGAAAAGTTAGCACCTGCTTCAATGACAAAAATGATGACCAGTTACATCATTGAACAAAAACTGTTGAAGGGCGAGCTGACTGAAGATGAAAAAGTTCGTATGAACGAATCTGCATGGTGTCGTGGCAGTAGCACAGAATCATGTATGTATGTTCCTTTAAATGGTACTGCAACAGCTTTAGAAATGTTGCGCGGTATTATTATTCAGTCAGGTAACGATGCTTCTAAAGCAATGGCTGAACATATTGCAGGCAATGAAGGTACTTTCGCTTACATGATGAATGAAGAAGCGAAACGTATGGGGATGACCAACACCCACTTCATTAACTCAACAGGTATGCCTGCAGACGGTCACTATTCAACTGCTAAAGATATGGCAATGCTTGCGCAACATATCATTCATGACAGTTCAAAATACTACCCAATCTATTCTGAAAAAGAATTTACCTTCAATGGCATTAAACAAGGCAATCGTAATGCCCTGTTGTATACAGACCCAAGTGTTGACGGTTTAAAAACCGGTCATACCGAAGAAGCAGGTTACTGCGTCACGACGTCTTCAAAACGTGGTCCAATGCGTTTGATTTCTGTGGTATTTGGCACACCAACTATCCAAGAGCGTGCAACTCAAACACGTACCTTATTGGCGTGGGGCTTTGCAAACTTCGAAACTGTTAAAGTTCAACCTGCGAACCAAGTTTTAGCGAAAGCAAAAGTTTACTTTGGTAAAGAAAACGAAGTTCAAATTGGCTTGGCTGAAAACTTCAACGTGACAATGCCTAAAGGCAAAGCTGATGCCATCAAAACTCAATTGGTCGTTCAGCCTAAACTCACTGCACCATTACAAAAAGGTCAAGTAATTGGTAAATACGTTGCAAGCTTAGACGGTAAAGTGATTTCTGAAAAACCATTGGTTGCATTACAAGCGGTTGAAGAAGCGGGTTTCTTCTCTCGTTTAATCGACCATATTAAACAATTCTTCGCAAACTTATTTTAAGCCTTAACCGCTTAAACTAAAGTTAAAGCATTCGTATGCAAATACGAGTGCTTTTTTCTTTTATACTCAGATTAAATTGCTGAATGATGCTGTAACAACATGAAAAAAAATATCCGTCCTTATCTCGATAGCAAACCCAAAATTGATGCAAGCTGCTATGTGGATGATGCCTCAGTTGTTATCGGTGACGTTGTTCTGGCTGATCATGTTTCCGTGTGGCCTTTTGCCGTGATTCGAGGTGATGTAAATAGCATTCGCATTGGTAAATACAGCAATGTACAAGATCACTGTATGCTGCATGTCAGCCATAAAAATGATGCTAAACCGAATGGTTCTCCACTTATTATTGGTGAAGATGTTACCATTGGGCATCATGTCACTTTGCATGGTTGTACAATTGGCAATCGCGTTTTGGTTGGGATTAACACGATTGTATTGGATGATGTCATTATCGAAGATGATGTGATGATTGGTGCGGGTAGTCTTGTTCCACCGCGTAAACGACTGGAAAGTGGTTATCTGTATGTTGGCAGTCCAGTACAGCAGGCACGGCCTTTAACTGATAAAGAAAAAGAGTTTCTCACTTATTCTGCGCGCCATTATGTGAAAGTGGCGAATAATTACCGAGAACAAGATTAATTAAAAAGCCCCATAGTTTGGGGCTTTTTTAATCCTTTGTAGATAAACCATTATGTTTAAGAAAGAATACTCCAGAGGATTAAAATAGTGATTCTTTAGTATGAGTGCTCATTCACCTGAGAGCATTAGATGAATAAGCATTTATGAATGAGTTTGTCAGATTATAGTTTTACAACAACTCGACCTCTGACTTTTCCATCTAAAATGTCAGTTGAAAGATTGATAGCATCCGTTAACTGAATTTCAGTCGTTACTGTTTCCAATTTACTTTGATCTAATTCTGTAGCCAAACGCTGCCAAGCTTCTGTTCTTAATTCAATTGGGGCCATCACACTATCAATTCCATATAAGGTGATTCCTCTCAAAATAAAGGGAGCAACTGTAGCAGAAAAATCCATCCCCCCTGCCAAACCACACGCAGCAACAGCACCGCGATATTGGGTTCCAGCACATGCATTTGCCAAAGTATGGCTACCGACAGTATCAATCACACCAGCCCAAACTTCTTTGCTCAATGGCTTTCCTGGCGAAGATAATTCAATACGATCTATAATTTCACTCGCACCTAAGTAGGTTAAATATTCTGATTCTTGAGGTCGACCTGTTGAGGCGGTTATCTCATAACCCAGATGCTTCAAAAGCATAATGGCGATACTACCCACGCCGCCATTTGCACCCGTCACTAAAATTTTTCCATCACTCGGCTGGATAACGTGCTTTTGCAAAGCCATGACACATAGCATAGCGGTATAACCTGCTGTACCAATGATCATCGTATCTTTAAAAGAAAAAGCTGAAGGTTTTCTGATGAGCCAATCACCTGAAACCGTCACTTGCTCAGCCAGTCCTCCAGAATATTTTTCACCCACGCCCCAGCCATTCAGTACAACCTCATCCCCTTCTGTCCATGCTGGATGTGTTGATTCAATCACGACACCTGAAAAATCGATGCCTGGGGTCAACGGAAAGCTACGTACCACTGGAGCGCGCCCAGTAATCGCCAACGCATCTTTATAATTTAAGGTTGAATACTTTACCTCGACTCTAACCTCTCCTTCTTGCAAATGTTTTTCAACCATCTCTGTAATTTTTGAGCTGTAACCTGCATCATCTTTAGTGATTTGAATACCCTTGTACATAAAACTTCCTCTTTATTTAATTAGACTGCATGTCTAGAATTAAGTAAAAAATAAATGCGTACATCTGCATTTATTTTTTACTTAATTTTGAACACAATTTAGCTGTTCTACCCCGACCGCAAACAAGCGATAAAAGGCATCTAAAGGACTGGTAGATTTGACCAAACGTGCTCTCAGTACCGCACCTTCCCACCCAATCCAAAACTGATAAGCAGCTTCATCACAATCAACTACGCTATATTTTGCATCTGACTGATACAAACAATCTGAAACTAATTTCTCCCATACCTTAAAGATACTTTCGATTCGAGCGATAATCTCAGGTGGTAAATACGAAACTTCTTGCCCTAAGTTGCCTAAAATACAACCGCGTTTAAAATCGTATTTTTGCAGTTTTTCACCTGCATCTTTGACAAAATTTTGTAGCCTTTCCAATGGAGAAAGATCGGGTGGGCTTAAAAACTGCTTTAATCGCTTCACAAAATAAAGCTCATACGCATTTAAGACTTCTAAAATAAAAGCCTCTTTATTTGCAAAATAATGGTAGAAAGACCCTTTAGGCACTTGGACTGATTTCATCAGATCATCCAAGCTCATGGCATTCATACCACGTTCAGTCAGTAACTCGATCCCTCTGCGGATTAACACATCTTTCGTGTCTGCATAGTTCCCACCATGTTTGGTTGGTCTACCGCGAGGTCGTTTCGGTAAGGAAGAATAATTCATACAATGAAAATAGACTAAGCATCTAGAAATAGCAATAGCGTTAAATTCGAATAACTTTTCTAGTACATGTAAATTTGGTGAATATAACGCTAGTCACTTCCCCAAGAATCAATCACTTTTTCTTTCATAAATTTATTTTTAAAATCAATATCATATGTCGATTTAAGAGCTTTAAATTTCACACCCTAATATCTTTCAAAGAAAAAAACTCATAATTTTGCACATTGGCATGGCTTTTTAATTAACTAATTCACTGACTTGGATCCGAAAGTGGAGATACATTCCATACATCAAGAAGATCCCATATCTTAGCATCTATTTTTTTCCAATATTTTAGATTCTTCCTATTAACAACCCAATAAACTTCAACTCCCCCATAAACACTCTCTCTAGACTGAACAACCACCCTATTATTACTCATAAATGCAACCATCAAACCTGAAACCCTATTATTATCAGATTCACCAAAACACCAAATATTTTTAATGTCTTTTCTGGGGTAACAATACAACCCATACTCTATAAACATTTTTTCATCAAAAATATCTTTATTTTTTTTAAAAAAAATTTTATATATTTCACCTGTTGTTTTTTTTATATCTCGATTATTTACAATAACTTTAACTTGGTCTGGATGGTCCATACCATCTTGACTATAAATAGATTTATCTGTAGCAGTTCCGGTTGATCCATTCAGCATAAAGTTAAATTCAAGTTGATAGTTTGAATAAGGATTTGGCAGACTATTTGCTTCTAGCTTATTAATCTTAGAAAATTTTTCAGGAATATAATCTATAGGAAATTGCCCTAAAAAATGCTCTCTCTCTGGACGATAAAATTCAACCTCACATCGTCTACAATGTGTGTTAACTATATGTTTTCGTCTTTCACCTAATATAGCTTTAACAATCAAATGATCATTTTGTTTCCATGTCACAATATCTCCTTCTTTTGAAAGCACAGGTTTCTCTCGTTGGAAACATCCAGTGAGGAAAATCAAACATAAAGAAATCACTATCGTTTTTGGCATTATTCTTCTCTTTGATTAATCTTATTTTTTTAGTTTGAATCAATTTAGTTTTCTAAAATTAACACAATACCGCTTAAAAGAAATAAATCTTAAGATGAAAGAAATTGTGAAATAGCTACCCCAAAGAAAACTGCCTGTCAACATAGCCATCCCCCCCTAAATTTTGTAGAATACTCCTTTTATTCCATGGTACTTTTTTATGACCGCTTGGGCAGCTCATGTCACCGTAGCCACTGTCGTTGAAAAAGACGGAAAGTTTCTGTTTGTTGAAGAGCACAGTGAAGGCATTACACACACCGTGTTTAATCAACCAGCTGGGCATGTTGAATGTGGTGAAAGCATTATTCAAGCGGCTGTTCGTGAAACCATGGAAGAAACAGGTCATGCAGTTGAAGTGGATGCCTTGTTAGGCATTTATACTTACACCCCACCGATGTTCCCTGATCGTACTTATTTTAGATTTTGTTTTTTAGCGCATGTCTTAGAGTATTTTCCTGAAGCTGAACTCGATCGAGGAATTGTCGGTCCTAAATGGATGACATTGGACGAACTTCAAGAAACTGCTCGTGCACGTAGTCCTTTAGTCATTAAAGCGGTCAAAGATGCGCTTGCTGGGCAACAATACCCTTTATCGCTCATTTACGAGCACCAAAACTCTCCTTTTATCTCAAATCTGGATGCTTAATCCTATGCAACAACGTGTCATCGTCGGTATGTCTGGTGGTGTAGACTCTTCTGTATCTGCAGCACTTCTTCTTCAACAAGGATATCAAGTTGAAGGACTTTTCATGAAAAACTGGGAAGAAGATGACGGCACGGAATATTGTACAGCAATGGAAGATCTTGCCGATGCACAAGCTGTTTGCGATAAAATCGGAATTAAATTACACACCGCCAATTTCGCCATGGAATATTGGGATCGTGTATTTGAACACTTCCTTGCCGAATATGCCGCAGGCCGTACCCCAAACCCAGACATCCTGTGTAATAAAGAAATTAAATTCCGTGCTTTCCTCGACCATGCGGTAAATTTAGGTGCAGATTTTATTGCGACAGGTCATTATTGCCGTCGTGGTGAAACCATGACCAATTCTCGTGGAGAGGAATATGCTCCTCTGCTTCGTGGTTTAGACCAGAACAAAGACCAGACATATTTCTTACATGCCGTACATGGGCGTGAAATTAATAAAACCTTGTTCCCTGTGGGTGAAATTGAAAAACCAGAAGTTCGCCGTATTGCAGAAGAACTGGGTTTAGTCACCGCGAAGAAAAAAGACTCAACAGGCATTTGTTTTATTGGTGAACGTCGCTTTAATGACTTCTTGAAACAATACTTGCCCGCTCAACCTGGAAAAATTGTCCTCGATAACGGGAAAGAGGTTGGTGAACATCACGGCTTAATGTACTATACGCTCGGTCAACGCGGCGGTATTGGCATTGGTGGTATGAAAGGCGCTGAAGAAGGTGCTTGGTTCGTATTACACAAAGATATTGCAAATAACCGTCTCGTGGTTGGTCAAGGTCATGATCACCCACTCATGCAAAGCACTATGCTTTGGAGTGAAGCAATTGATTGGGTTGCAGGTGAACAAGACATTCCTGAAACAGGTTTCCGCTGTACGGCAAAGACCCGTTATCGCCAACCCGACCAAGCTTGCGTATTATATAAAGATGACACGATGCCAAATGGTGTTCGGGTTGAGTTTGATGAAGCGCAACGTGCTGTTACCCCTGGTCAAAGTGTTGTGTTTTATCTAGATGATGTGTGTTTAGGTGGTGGCGTGATTCATCACACCAATGCCCCTAAACCAGATTTTATTGAATAAAAGGATTGTTCGGTATGGTTGAGTTACCGTTTCAACAGCCTCAAACTTTAAGTCAACGTCAAAATCGAGCATTGGCGCTTGCGGCTGTGTTTCAAGCAACGCAACTCACCCATATGACCGCTATTTCTGGACGACAGAGCATCGGAGATAGCGGGAATTTCTATTTAGAGCAGCTCATTAAAGCCAGCCTGAATATTCGTCCGACCTCCAACCAGTCCTGCCAAACCCTAGATTTTTTCAATCAACTCGCTGATATCTCGCTTGGATTAAAAGCACTGGAAAGCAGCATTACTCAACCGTTTAATCCAGCACCCAAATCTCGTTTACCAAAACTTTCCAATGCCAAGCTGCCAATGTCCTATGCCATGGCGTTATTACAATTAGAAAAGAAAGTGTATAGCAACCCAAAATTTGTAGAAATCATTGAAAAATCACAACAAAAAATCTTAAAACAGCTCTCATTTTTCGATAATAACTATACGCATCCAAGCATTCTTGCCAACTTAGCCCAAACCTATGTCGATACCGCAGGACAAATCAATCCTCGGATTATGGTGCGTGGCAATGCAGAAGCATTTAAGGATGCAGCTCACACTAACCGAATTCGCGCTGCCCTCTTTACCGGTCTACAAATGGCTCATTTGTGGCGCCAGCTGGGTGGAAGTTCTTGGGGCATGATTTTTAGCAAACGCAAACTGCTCCAAGATATTCAAGATCTCGCTCGTTTACAATATCAGGTGGTCTAACCTGATGTTGCACGAAATTTTCGTTTTACGTTTTATTCCAAAGTTTAAGGAATCACCATGAACGCTTTAACTGCACTTTCTCCATTAGATGGACGTTACGCTAGCAAATGTGATGCTTTGCGTCCTTTCCTCTCTGAGTTTGGTTTAATCCACGCTCGTGTGACTGTTGAAGTGCGTTGGTTGCAAGCGCTTGCGAACCACCCTGAAATTGTTGAAGTTCCAGCATTTACTGCTGAAACAAATGCAGCTTTAGATGCTATCGTTGCTCAATTTTCTGAAGAAGATGCAAACCGCATTAAAGAAATTGAACGTACAACCAACCATGACGTAAAAGCGGTTGAATATTTCTTAAAAGAAAAAATTGCCCATATTGATGAACTTAAAAATGCAGGTGAATTCATTCACTTTGCTTGTACTTCCGAAGACATCAACAACTTATCTCATGCATTAATGTTGAAAAATGGTCGTGATGTATTGGTTGCTTCTATGCAGCAAATTATTGATGCGATTGTGGTATTGGCTGAAAAGCACGCTGATCAACCAATGCTTTCTCGTACCCACGGTCAAACGGCTAGCCCTACCACTTTAGGTAAAGAAATGGCGAACGTGGCTTACCGTCTAGCACGCCAAATCAAACAATTTCAAAATGTAGAATTACTAGGCAAAATCAATGGTGCTGTGGGTAACTACAACGCACACTTGTCAGCTTACCCAGACATCAACTGGCCTGCACATTCACAAGCATTTGTTGAATCTTTAGGTTTAGACTTTAACCCGTACACCACGCAAATTGAACCACATGACTACATGGCGGAACTTTTTGATGCGTTACGTCGTTACAACACCATTTTAATCGACTTTAACCGTGACGTATGGGGCTACATCTCTTTAGGTTTCTTCAAACAAAAACTTAAAGAAGGCGAAGTGGGTTCTTCAACCATGCCGCATAAAGTGAATCCAATTGACTTTGAAAACTCTGAAGGTAACTTGGGTATTGCGAATGCAGTATTGGCACACTTGGGCGAAAAATTACCAATTTCTCGTTGGCAGCGTGACTTAACTGACTCGACTGTACTTCGTAACATGGGTGTTGGTTTTGCACAAAGCTTAATTGCTTTTGAAGCTTGCTTAAAAGGTGTTGGTAAACTAGAACTGAATGCTGCTCGTATTCTTGAAGATTTAGACAATGCTCAAGAAGTACTTGCTGAACCAATTCAAACTGTTATGCGTCGTTACAACGTCGAAAAACCTTACGAAAAATTAAAAGCCCTTACTCGTGGTCAAGCAATGACGCGTGACATGATGGTTGACTTCGTCAATGGTACTGAACTTGAAGCTGTACCAGCTGCTGATCGTGCGCGTTTAGCTGAAATGACACCTGCAAGCTACACTGGTAATGCAGCAGACCAAGCAAAACAAATTAAAGATTTAATTGCTAAAATCTAATTAGCTGTTAATTTGAAAAGCGAAGCTTAGGCTTCGCTTTTTTATGCCCTGCTTGATCACAGATACGAATAGAACAACATGATTGAATATCAACTGACGTTTAAACACTGGACTTGTCTTGCACTGATTGCAGTCGCCGTCTTCATTGCCAGTATTCAACCTTTAGAGTTCGAATCTTATCTGTTACACCAAGCAGGCACTGTATTTATGCTGCTTGCACTGATCCTTACTTTAAAAAAAATTGGACTCGATTTTATTTCTTTTAGCCTCTATTTAGGCTTCTTGTTGGTTCATATTCTAGGGGCACATTATTTATATTCTTATGTACCTTATAACAAATGGATACTGCAACTTTTCAATTTTGATTTAAACCAATCTTTGGGTTGGACACGTAACATGTATGATCGATTGGTTCATTTGGTCTATGGACTATGCTTATACCCTTTTTTCTATCGCCTCTTTCAGGTTTGGTTACCCAAGCTCAAACCCTATGTACTGTTCTTATTGGTCATCCAGTTTGTAATGGCGACCAGTCTTATATATGAATGGGTGGAATGGTTGATTGCCATTCAACTTTCCCCTGAAGATGCAGAGAATTACAATGGGCAACAAGGTGATATTTGGGATGCACACATGGACATGCTGCTGGCAACAGTGGGTGCCATAATTACTGGTGGCATATATCTACGACAAGTGTTTAAAACTCATAACTGCTAATTGATTTTAGCACCCAATAGAATCAGTCACTCCCAACCTTAAGGCAAATATAAGAGTAATATTTTCTATTCATTAATCCATCTTAAAATTTTAGACTCCGCTAAATCTGAATATTTAAACTTATCCAAATATTCAAAACAGACATATTCCCCTTTAGATTTTCTGAGCAGTTTCTCATCAAATCTTAGATGTCTATTATATTTTGAATGTTCAAATTGGATGGCGATACGTTCAAAATGATCACGTTTAACCGCATAGGTTTTATAGAACTTCACCACACCGCAGGCTTGAGATAATTCTATTGGCTTATCTTCTTTTAAATAGGCAGCCAAAGCCAAAACAAGAACACCTGGAAGAAAAGCCAGAATGAATATAATCTTTTTCTTATCTTCGTTCCCTCCTTTTGCTTCCATATACAAAGCAAAATATGCAGGACAAATGATTAAAATTAAAAATCCGAGAAATCCTAAAAATATACTCATCTCTATGTAAATTATGCTGTGTTTTTATAAGTTAAAAGTACTATAACATTTCACATAAATTAAAAAGCCCACCGAAGTGAGCTTATCCATGCAGATTTTTCTATAATCTTATAATTTAGGGTCACGCATTTGTAAGAGATTCGCATTTGCCTTGCTGAGACTTTCCATTACTTTATGCATCACAGTTGGAACCAGCTGATCTGCAATATGCGCTGCCTGTAAGCCAATTTTCTCGCCCAACGTCGGTTTGCGGCGTGTTTGAATCACGTAGACATCATGTTGTGGCAATAAACCCAATAAATATTCATCTGAAGTCTGGAGCTTATCAACCAGATTCAAATCTAGCGCATCACGACCATACCAATGCTCGCCTGTAGCAACTTTTTCCATATTCAGTTGTGGGCGGTATTTCTCGACAAAGTGCTTAAACAATTCATGCGTTTGTTGCAGTTCTTCTTCAAACTTCGCTTTACCTTCAGGTGTATTTTCGCCAAACATGGTCACAGTACGTTTGAATTGACCAGCGGTATACAGTTCAAAATCGACATGATGTTCTTTCAATAAGCGATTAAAGTTCGGGACTTGTGCCACTACACCAATTGAACCAACCACCGCAAATGGCGCAGCGATAATTTCACTACCAATACACGCCATCATATAGCCACCACTTGCAGCCACTTTGTCGACGCAAATGGTCAATTGAAAGCCTGCATCGCGTAGACGCACTAATTGTGCAGCAGCAAGTCCATAACCATGCACCATGCCACCTGGGCTTTCCAAACGTACCACAACACGGTCACGCCCAGCCTTCGCAGTCGCTAAAATCAGGGTAATTTCTTCACGAATATTATCTACCGCAGAGGCCGCAGTATCACCTTTAAAGTCTAAGACATAGACTTTTTGATTGTTCTTTTTACGTGCGCGAGTTTCTTTCGCCAATTGTTGCGTGAGTTGTAAAAACTCTAATTTTGAAGCGGTGGTTTGCGCAATTTTCTTTCTTTGTTCATTTACGCGTGCGTTTAAGTGACTAACTCGTATTTCCGCAGGCAACTTCGGCAATTGAAATAACATATGTAAGTAATTCTCAATTTTGTTTGGACTGACTATAAGATGAGGCTTTTATCGCAAAAATTCAATGTTGTTTTTGCAAGAATATCACGATAAAAAATTGCCTTAAAATCATCCACTTTCTACATTTAAAGCCAGCACAAATCATTCAAGGCAAAAAAAACCGCAAATTCAAATTTGCGGTTAGCGTACAGTAGCTTTGATTAACCAAAACGACCTGTAATATACGCTTCTGTTAACTGATGATCAGGCTGAGTGAAAACTTTCTCAGTCGAGTTCACTTCAATCAAATCACCCAAATGGAAGTAAGCGGTACGGTCTGAAACACGCGCTGCTTGTTGCATTGAGTGAGTCACAATCGCAATGGTATATTGCGTTGAAAGCTCTGAAATCAATTCTTCTACTTTTGCCGTCGCAATTGGATCAAGTGCTGAACATGGTTCATCCATCAGAATCACTTCTGGACTCACAGCAATGGTACGTGCAATACATAAACGTTGTTGCTGACCACCTGATAAACCAGTACCCGGTTGGTTTAAACGATCTTTAACTTCATCCCAAAGACCCGCTTTACGCAAGCTGTTTTCAACAATTTCTTCCAAGTCATATTTATCACGTGCCAAGCCATGCAATTTTGGACCATAGGCAACGTTGTCAAAAATAGACTTTGGGAATGGGTTTGGCTTTTGGAACACCATACCCACTTGTGCACGTAGCAAAACCACATCGAGATTCGGATCGTAAATGTCTTGATTATCAAGCAAGACTTTGCCCGTCACACGACACGAATCAATGGTGTCATTCATTCGGTTTAAGGTACGCAAAAAGGTTGATTTACCGCAACCCGAAGGACCAATAAACGCGATCACTTCATTTTGGTAAATTTCTAAATCAATCCCTTTAATCGCTTCAGCTTCACCATAATAGACATGAACATCAGAAGTGCTGAGTTTTACTTTGGCGGTTTCGTTTTCTTTTTTTGCAGAAGCCTGCGTATCAAACTGTGAAATAAACGAAGTTTGGCGCTTGGAATCAGCTTCAGGAGATGTAAATTGAGTCTGTTGTGGATTCACTGACTTGTCCTGCTCTAAAGAGTTATTTACTACAGTATTCATATATTGCCCTCAATTACCAGCGGACTTCAAATTTCTTACGTAACCAAATTGCAAGACTGTTTAATCCAATCATTAATGCAAGAAGTACGATAATGGCTGCCGCAGTACGCCCTTCAAAGAAGTTACGTAACTCATTACCCTGCCATAAATAAACTTGTACAGGTAATGCTGTGGCTTGATCTAACGGTGTAGTTGGAATACTGGCAACAAAGGCGCTCATTCCAATTAATAATAGTGGAGCCGTTTCACCCAAGGCATGTGCAACACCAATGATTGAACCTGTCATGATCCCTGGGAGTGCTAAAGGAAGAACATGATGGAAAACTGTTTGAATGCGTGATGCACCTAAGCCCAATGCCGCTTGACGAATCGAGGGCGGTACAGCTTTTAAAGAAGCACGTGTGGTAATAATTACGGTAGGTAAAGTCATTAGACTTAACACTAAACCACCCACCAATGGTGCAGACAATGGTAATTGCATCCAACCGATAAAGATTGCTGCACCCAACAAACCAAATACAATCGAAGGAACAGCCGCAAGGTTGTTAATGTTGACTTCAATAATATCGGTAATGAGATTTTTTGGCGCAAATTCTTCAAGATAGATTGCTGATGCTACACCAATTGGAATCGAGATAAAGATCACAATCAACATCATGAACAGCGAGCCCATGAACGCACCCGCTAAACCTGAAGTTGCTGGCGCACTACGCGAGTCAGGATTGGTGAAAATATTGGTATTAAAGGTGTTTTCAATCACCCCTTTAGCCTCCATAGAATCCGCCAACTGACGAACTTCTGGGCTTAATTGTTGTTGATCATCTGGAAGATCACGATCAATGTTCCCTGCCAACCACACATCGACGTTAGCTTCTGTTAACAACTTAATGTCTTCAGTTTTACCAATCAACGTTGGATTAGCCAACACCATATCACGTAAACGATACGATTCGGAGTCAGTATAAATACTGGTTAACTCGTCACGATCAGTTGCCAGTGAAGGGTCTTTCTTAATCAGACCATTCACAATCAATGCATCCCAATCCACCATACCCATTTCAGTTTGCCAAGCCACATAACGCTCTTGAAACTGTGCTGGTGACTCATCTGCTCGTTGTACAGGTTTAGCACCTGCATTCACGATAGTTGGGTCAAAATACACAGGAACTGTCATGCTGGTTTGCCAAAAAGCAGGTAAACCTTTTGCCAAAATGCTGCCAAACAGTAAAACTACAAAGAACAAGCCAGAAATTACTGCTGCCAAGCCAAAACTACGAAAGATCTTTTCTTTGCGATGACGTTTAGACAAAGAGTTTTCAATGGTCTTCTTACGTTTTTCACGTAATGCAGCAGCCGATTGCGAATCAATTGATTGATCCATAGGAGAAGAATTTGATGTGCTCATTCGTATTGCTCGCGATATTTACGCACGATGTAGAGTGCAATAATGTTCAGACCCAAAGTAATCACAAATAAGGTCAGACCCAGTGCAAAAGCAACCAATGCTTGTGGACTCGCAAAATCTGTATCCCCTGTCAATTGCTTTACAATCGTTACGGTAACGGTAGACACTGCTTCAAGTGGATTCGCATGTAGTAATGGACTATTTCCTGCGGCTAAAACCACAATCATCGTTTCACCCACTGCGCGTGAAACTGCTAGTAAGAAGGCACCTGTAATACCAGGTAAAGCTGCAGGTAACACCACTTTGCGGATCGTTTCAGACTTGGTTGCTCCCAAACCTAAGGAGCCATCACGTAAAGCACGAGGTACCTGAGTAATGATGTCATCTGAAAGTGAAGATACGAAAGGAATAATCATAATCCCCATTACGAATCCTGCGGTCAGCGCACTGGTCGCATTAATGTTCACGCCAACTTGTTCACCGAGCATTCTGAAAAATGGACCAATGATCATCATCGCGAATACACCATAAACGATGGTCGGGATCCCTGCGAGGACTTCAATGGCAGGTTTTGCCCAAGAACGGAAACCTGAAGAAGCATACTCTGCTAAGTAAATGGCGATCATTAAACCCAAAGGTACTGCGACCAGTAGTGCAATACCACTGACCATCAAGGTTCCCCAAATTAATGGAAGTAAACCATAACTGCCTTCTGCATTGCCCGAGGTACTGAAACCAGGGTTCCATTCGGTTCCAAAGAAGAAATCCATTGGACTTACGAAACGGAAGAAGTGTACCGCTTCATTGAACATCGACATAACAATGCCGACTGTTGTCAAAATGGCAACACCTGAACACAATGCCAGACCGACATTGATAATTTTTTCAACTTGGTTACGTGCGCGGTACTGACCTTCAACACGTTTTTTCGCCCAAACTAAACCAGCCAAAGCCGCACAAATCACAACCGCCAGTTTTGCAAAAGAACCAATGCTTTCTACTTTTGCTAATTGTTGTGCAGCAGCTATTTCGTATGGTGCAGCTTGATCACTTACCCCAAACCCTGAAGCAATTGCCTGAACACGATCTAGGAGAACTTCAACACCAGCAGCATCTAAGCCACTCATCACATTTGCAGGAACATTATTCATCACAATGTGGCGCAAAATATTTGGCTCAACAATATTCCAAACAATCAAAATTAAAAAAGCAGGGATACCACACCACAGCGCAACCAATGCCCCATAATAACCTGGGCGCGAGTGCAACATTGCTGAGTTATTTCCCTTACCTGCTAAGTTACGACTTTTTGCGAGACCAATTTGGTAGGCTATCGCAATTAACGCCAGTAACACGCCTATAAGTAGCAGATTCATGTATTCTCCACCGTTTTTTCAATTTTCATTCTTTGAAAAAACTCACTAAGTACAAAAAGCCAATGGTGGGAGATCCCACCATTTGCCTAATTCACCGAATTACTTAACCGCTTTGCCTGCTTTAAAATCAGCAAGGATTTTTACACGCTCTTTGTCTGACATAGAGATCAAGCCTGCTTTTTCTAACTTAGAGCCTTTACCAGATACTTTCTTGCTCAAGAAGTATTCTGTGTATTGTTGTAGACCTTTGATTGACTGAAGGTGTTCGCCTTTCACGTAGAAGAACAATGGACGTGATACAGGGTAAGAACCATTCAGAATTGTTTTCTCAGATGGTGCTACGTTGTTTACTGTTGCTACACGTAATTTGTCACGGTTTTGGTCATAGAAACCTAAGCCGAATACACCTACAGCACTTGGAGAAGTTTTCAAGCGAGCTAAAGTTTCAGTATAATCACCTGCAATTTCAATTACTTTACCGTCTTTACGGAAAGCCGAACATGCTTTCTTCTGAGCATCTTTGTCTAACTTTTTGAAGTAATCGTAAGATTCACAACCCGCTTCAACCATTTTCTCTTGGAACACTTCACGTGTACCGTGGTTAGATGCAGGAATAACTAAAGTAATTGGTTCGTTTGGAAGAGTTTTGTCAATTTGATTCCAACGTGTATATGGGTTTGGAACTAATTTACCGTTAGAAGGTAATTTTTCAGCCAAAGCCGCAAATACATGGTATGGCTTTAATTTATAAGCTGATTTGTTTGCATTTGATGCAAATACAATACCGTCATAACCAATTTTAATTTCATGAATTTTGTTTACGCCTGCTTTTTTACAAGCAGCTAATTCTGTATCTTTAATTTTACGCGATGCATTTGCTACATCAATTGTATTATCACCTACACCCGCACAGAACTGTTTTAAACCACCAGAAGTACCACCAGAACCCACAACTGGAGTTTTGAATTGCGGGAATGTATTACCAAACTCTTCAGCCACAATACTTGCATATGGCAATACTGTTGAAGAACCAGCGATTTGGATTGTGTCACGTGCTGCATTTGCAGTTGTTGCTACAGCTGCCCCGGTTACTGCCAATGCAAGTGCGATGTGGTTTAAGCGCATGCTCATCTCTCTTAATGTGTGCAATGTGAAGTACGCCACTTTTTTATTCAGTTTTGTACTTTTTTCGATATGTGCATTTTGATTTTAAAATATGACAAATAAGTTACAGCAATATGACGCTTTTATGATATTTGAAGATTGATTGATGATTTATTTAAAATTCTTTTAGATTCAATATGTAACACAAAATATATTCTTATTTTTCTGATTTAGTTCCTAGCGCTAAAGTGTAACAATTCATCCTGATGTCATTTTAATACGCTATAAAGCGCTCCAGTCTGTGCGTTGCTATCGTATTAAAATCAGTCTTTCACCTCAAATACGTTGTATTTTAAGCCTGATTTTTTATATCAAAAATAGGCTTCCCTGTAGCAATGACTTCAACTTTTACTTTAACAAACTCCTCTTAAATGCAAAAAGGCTACCTCACTTTCGTTAGATAGCCTCAGAATTATGAAACTTCTAAGTATTTAATTGGATTGCGCTTCAGGCAATACCAACATTTTTTTCCGATATTTGAGCACATACAGAATGGCTAAAGCCACCATCCAGATTGGACCTAAAATCACAGCCAAACGCATGTCTGGTGTCAATGCCATGATAATCAAAATCATGCAGACAAAAGCGATGGTTAAGTAGTTTGTCCACGGACTTAAAATGCTTTGAAACTTGGTCTGACGGCCTTGTAATTTCATCGCTTTGCTAAATTTCAAATGTGTGACTGAAATCATCAACCAGTTAATCACCAATGCGGCAACCACCAGCATCATAAATAACTGGAAGGCTTGTCCTGGAATAAGATAATTCACCAATACACACACTGCAGTAATGCCTGCCGAAACCATCGCAGCAGTCACTGGAATACCGCGACTGTTCACCTTTTTCAAGATTGCAGGTGCATTACCCTGTTCTGCCAAGCCATGCAGCATACGGCTATTACAGTAAATACAGCTGTTATAAACTGAAATGGCGGCAATCAACACCACAAAGTTCAAGACATTGGCGACACCATTACTGTTTAAGGACTGGAAAATTAACACAAATGGGCTACCGCCTTCTGCCACCATATTCCACGGATAAAGACACAGTAGAATACCAATCGCACCGATATAGAAAATCAGGATACGATACACGATTTGATTGACTGCTTTTGGAATGGTGGTTTCTGGTTGTTTGGTTTCAGCCGCAGTAATCCCGATCAGTTCCAGACCACCAAAGGCAAACATAATCACGGCCAATGCCATGACAAAACCATGCAGACCATGCGGGAAAAAGCCACCGTGCTGCCATAAGTTAGCAATGCCTGCTTGCGGACCTGCTGAACCTGAGAACAGCAAATAGGCACCAAAACCAATCATGCTCAGAATGGCAATGATTTTAATACAGGAAAATATAAACTCTGATTCACCAAAAAAGCGAACATTCACTAAATTAATGCCGTTCATTAAAATGAAGAAGAACAGCGCCGTCATCCATGTCGGAATTTCGGGCCACCAAAACTGAATAAAGGTGCCAATCGCACTTAATTCCGCCATACTGACCAGTACATACAGCACCCAATAATTCCAGCCCGACATAAAGCCTGCCATTTTGCCCCAATACTTATTGGCAAAATGGCTAAATGAACCACTGACAGGCTCTTCCACTACCATCTCGCCCAACTGGCGCATAATTAGAAACGCGATGATGCCTGCAATGGCATAGCCCAACAAGATTGAGGGGCCTGCGAGTTTAATGGTTTGTGAAAGACCTAGAAATAATCCTGTTCCAATTGCGCCACCCAAGGCGATCAACTGAATATGCCGATTGGACAAGCCCTGCTTCAAAGCATGTTGATTGTGTTCATCCATACATTTTCTCCGTTATTGGTGTCACTTCCTGTACACCTTTATTCAGCAACAGCACTGAAGGTCGCCATCGACCTTCAGACTCAATTTGCTTTAATTCATTCCTTTTATCTTTTAAGCAGATAAATCCTGTTACTGCTTAAAATGAACTTGCATTCTTACATTCAATAGCTTGGGAACGCTGAGTTAAAATTTCATAGCCACGATCACCATAGTCAAAACGCGCAATCACATTGGCAAATTTCTTCAAACTCATCGGGGCATCCATGGCTGGGAGTTTTAATTCCACAAAAGTCAGCCCATCTTGTTGCTGCACATTATCCAAGACTTGTTTCAACTGCCCAATCGTTTCAACCACATGGGATTGATAAGCCTTGCTTCCATTGAACACTGCTGGAATTTGTGCATAGTTCCAGTTTTGAATATCGTTATACGCCGCATTTTCCCCCATAATTAAACGTTCAATGGTATAACCACCATTATTCAACAAGAAGATAATGGGCTTTAACTCATGACGGATAATGGTCGAGAGTTCCTGTACCGTTAACTGGAATGAGCCATCCCCAATAAACAGGATTTGTCGACGCTCAGGTGCAGCCAGCAGGCTTCCGAGTAAGGCAGGCAAGGTATAGCCGATCGAACCCCAAAGTGGTTGAGCAATATATTTTGCAGTCGCAGGCAGCTTCAAACCCGATAATGCCGAATTTGAGGTTCCTACTTCCCCAATAATCACATCATCCTCTTTTAAAAATCCTGCAATCGCATTCCAAAGCAGTTCCTGACTCAGTTTCTGTTGTTCAGGCACTTCGATACGTTGCACAGGCTGATGATTTAAAACGGGTTGCGGCGCTTTGCGTGGAGCAACCTTTTTATTTAATTCAGCCAATAACTGCCCGATTGCAATACCCGGGATATCTTGCCCAAAAATATTTAAACCATAAGGTTTAATTTCAATATAATTTTCTGTGGCAATTTGCTGGGTAAAAACGGCAGAGCCTACATCGGTAAAGCGCACCCCAACACCAATTAAACAGTCCGACTGTTCAATCACATTTTTGACATGTGGCTGACTCGCGCCCCCTACATAAGTTCCGATATAACGTGGCGAGCCCTCATCAATAATATTTTTTGCAGTATTCATACTGGCAAAAGGCATTGAGCATTTGAGAGAGAGATCATGCAGTAAAGAAGTCACACCAAACACTGCAGCTTCGTTATCAACCAATAATGCTGGGCTTTTGGCTTTGGCAAGAATGCCACACAGTTGTTCGACCACACTATGCAGCAATTCAGGCTCAATCGCTGGATAGCTAAGCTCAAGAGGACGCGTATCCACCTCAATTTTCACATGGGTAATATCTGATGCCAGTTGAATATGTACAGGGCGACGCTCGATAAAACACTGACGTAACACACGATCAATTTCAGAAGCTGCATTGGCTGGCGTTAGGCGAGTCTGTGCAACAGTAAACTCCTTCATGCAGTTCATAATGTTGTCGTAGTTACCATCCACCAGCGTGTGATGCACCAGAATACCTTTTTGCACCACATGCAAAGGCGGAATGCCTGAAATATGCACCATCGGTACATTTTCCGCATAGGCTCCTGCAATGCCGTTAATCGCACTTAAATCACCAACACCATAGGTGGTTGCCAGTGCCGCAAAACCGTTAATACGTGCATAACCATCGGCAGCATAAGCCGCATTTAACTCATTACAATTCCCAATGAATTCAAGCTGAGCATCTGCTTCGACTTGCTCAAGATAAGAGAGGTTAAAATCACCTGGGACACCAAACAGATGCTGTATACCCATTTGTTTTAAACGAAGATTTAAAAATTCACCAATTTCCATGAACATTGCTCGAAATCCTTTGAGACCAATTTTTATTCCATAGAAAAAATAATATTTCATTTAACGGGTGAATTTCGTGCATAATGAAAACGGATTTGAATAAAAATACAAGATTTGTGTATCACAAAAGGATTTTATGCATGGATAAGTTTGACTGGCAAATCATACAGGCACTACAAAAAAATGGACGGCTGACCAATCAGGAGATTGGAGATTTAATTGGTTTATCGGCTTCACAATGTTCCAGACGACGCCAACTATTGGAACAAAAAGGCATCATCTTAGGTTATACCGCACGCATTCAACAGCAAGCCTTAGGTATGGAAGTCACCGCGATGATTCACATTAACCTAAGAACGCATGAAGCAACCTCGCAAACAGCATTCCAAGAGCTCATTGAAGCAGAGGACAATATTCAGGATGCTTTTTCCATCAGCGGCGATGCAGATTTTATTTTGAAGGTTGTGGCTGAAAACTTAGAACAGCTTTCGCATTTTGTGACGGAACGTCTACTGACCTACCCATTTATTGGACATATTAAATCTTACATCGTTTTGAAAAAAGTGAAGGAACAGAATCATTTTTTGCTAAAGCCCAAAGGTTTTAACTATCATCACGTACATTCCGCTTAATTATTTCCCCCATTAACATTCAACCATAAAAAAAGCCTGGAAAATTCCAGGCTTTTTTGAACAACATGACGATTAGTCAATTGCTGGCGTATAAGTACCCGCTTGAATTGGACCTTTAATACGGTCTGCTTCAGCAAGAACAAGCGACAACAAGTTCTTTACGTTTTCTAATGTAGCCACAGGGCTCAGTGTCGTCATTTTCAATGATTGCACTTGACCAACCTTGGTTACACCAATATTCGCTTCACCACGTGCAAACAATTCATCTGCAACGTTTTGGTTCAATGTATCCAACAACTCTACTGGGTAGCCTGCTGGTACAACACGGAACAAGACAGAAGCAAATTGTGGCTCAACCAAAAGCTCAAGACCATCCGTTGCTTTAATATAATCCGCAACATCACGTGTTAATTTAACACCGTGATCGATCATTGAACCATAAAGCTCTTCACCCAATGCTTCTACAGTCATCCACAATTTCAACGCATCAAAACGACGCGTAGTTTGTAAAGACTTCGATACAAGGTTTGGAACACCATGTTCTTCATCATAAGCTGAGTTTAAGTATTCAGCTTCATAGTGCATGAAACGATAATTCGCTTCATCTTTCAGCAAGAACGCACCACATGAAATGGTTTGGAAATAGTGCTTATGGAAGTCCAGCGTGATCGAGTCAGACAACTCAATGCCATCGAGCATCGAACGGTAATCGTTCGATAAAATCAGTGCACCCCCCCATGCCGCATCGATATGCATCCACGCGCCAAACTTGTTGGTGATTTCACGAATTTTCTTCAATGGATCAATCGCACCTGCATCGGTTGTACCCGCAGTTGCAACCACACATGCCACGATTTTGCCTTCTGACTGTAAATGCGCCATAGTTTTTTCTAAGGCATCCACATCCATTTGAGCATTTTCGTTCACAGGTACAGTAACGACTGACTGGAAGCCCATACCCATCATCGCCATGTTCTTTTGCACAGAGAAATGCGCATTTTCAGAACAAATGACTTTAACGTTTTTCATGGCTTCCGCAGGAATACCATCACGCTGAACAGACCACGGATTACCGTTTTCGTCTTTCCAGTTTTTCGAGATGCAAGCATCACGTGCAAGGAGTACACCCATCAAATTAGATTGCGTACCACCTGAAGTGAATACACCAGCTTGACCTGCGCCATAACCGACTTTTTGACGAAGCCAATCAATTAATTGGACTTCCATCAAAGAACCCGCTGGGCTTTGATCCCATGAGTCCATAGATTGGTTGGTTGCATTAATCAAAACTTCAGCAATTTGGCTTGCAACCATGGTTGGGCAATGCAAATGGGCTAAAGAGTGAGGGTGATGTACTTTCAAGCTTTTATTTAAGAAAAGCTCAACCATACGATCTAATGACTTTTGTACACCTAAACCGTCTTTGGTCGGGTTAAAAGCAATCGCATCACGTAATTCTTTGATGCTGCCGCCTGTGTACATTTTGTCATTTTGCAACCATGCCGCTACCGCTTTAGTAGCTTGCTCCATTGCTGACTCGTAGTCAGCAATAGACTGGGCATCATTGCAGAGTAACGCTTTACGGTGTTCTGCAAATTCAACCATTATTGAGCGCCTCGCACAGCAACAAGGGCTTCTGCAATTGCTTTCTTAAAGCGAGCAACCACTTCCACACATTCTTCTTGTGTAATGATTAATGGGCAAAGTAAACGAATTACTGTACCGTTACGACCACCTTTTTCTAACAATAACTTGTTATCAAAACATGCCGCTTGAATCGCTGCAGCCAATTGACCATCAGCAGGTAAAGAACCCATGTGATCTGCTGGTTTACGCTCATCAACGATTTCAACGCCGATCATTAAGCCACGACCACGAACGTTACCGATACATGGGAATTCTTGCGCTAATTTTTTAAATTCAGCTTGTAAGAAATCACCACGCTCTTGCGCATTTTGTGCCAAGTTCTGTTCAGTAATGGTTTTTAATACCACTAGACCAGTACCCATTGCCAATTGGTTACCACGGAAAGTACCCGTGTGACCCGCTGGTTGCCATGCGTCAAACTTACGTTTAATACCCAATACAGCAAGTGGTAAGCCACCACCAACTGCTTTAGACATTACAACAACATCAGGCTCGATACCCGCATGTTCAAAGGCAAACATTTTACCTGAACGTGCAAAGCCCGCTTGAACTTCGTCAAGAATTAATACGATGTTGTGCTTTTCAGTCACTTCACGGATTTTCTTCAACCATTTGGTTGGAGCAGTCACGACACCGCCTTCACCTTGAATTGCTTCAAGAATCACCGCAGCAGGTTTCGTTACACCGCTTTCAACATCTTCAATGAAGTTTTCAAAGAAGTAAGTTAATGCATCAACACCCGCTTCACCACCTAGACCAAGTGGGCAACGGTATTCATGCGGATACGGCATGAACTGTACGCCTGGCATTAAACTATTCACCGCGTTTTTAGCAGACAAGTTACCTGTCATTGCTAAAGAACCGTGAGTCATACCATGATAACCACCAGAGAAGCTGATCACTGAGCTACGACCTGTATATGTCTTCGCCAGTTTAATCGCTGCTTCAGTTGCATCTGCACCAGATGGACCACAGAACTGTAAGCAGTATTCTTCTTTTCCGCCTGGAAGATACGAAAGCAACGCTTCCGTAAAAGCATCTTTCAACGGTGTAGTTAAATCTAAAGTATGTAATGGAATACCACTAGTAAGTGTATCTTGAATACTTTGAACGACCGCAGGATGATTATGGCCCAATGCCAATGTTCCTGCCCCAGCTAAACAATCAAGGTACTCTGTACCTTCAACATCAGTAACCCAGCAACCTAATGCTTTGGCTATCGCTAACGGTAATTTACGTGGATAGCTACGAACATTGGATTCCATCTGACTTTGGCGAGTCAAATAGTATTCGTTAGTAGAATTAGTGGCAGGGTTTACAGAAGAAACGCTCATATCGAATTACCATCTCTGATATGGGTTGAAAGAAATAAGTCTGGTGACTTGCGGTCCTTTGACTCGGTGCTTTATAGAATCTAGTTAGACAGTATGTATCTATTTAAGAACTAGGAGCGGCATGATACCGAATTTTTCAGGAAAATAAACAACTTTTAGCAAATTTCCGCCCTAATTTTATCGAAAAAAAATCTACTGTTAACTTGTTCATCAATTATCATCTTACATTGTGACAAGCGAAAGAAAATATGATTTTTTTAACTTTTTTTAGATTTCCTGTATCCCCTCACTTCCCAGTCAATCACTTTAAAATTAACTTACTGATTTAATGAATTTTAATTTAATTATGTCTGGTGCAGTTTCTCGCTTAAAAATTACAAACTCACCACAATTCCTGCAAAAGTTTCACATGAAGCCCCTTTACCATAAGCAGAATTAAATTAATTTGAAAATTCAAATAAAGGTTACTTCTTATGCGCCATTTTGTCCTTTCTTCCCTGCTTTTAGGTGGCTTATTCAGCAGCAATGTTTTTGCACAGCAAACCGAAGCTTTAAACTACAATTTAGTGAACGTTCAAGCGGAAGCAACACGTCAGGTTTCCAATGATGAAATGCATGCCGTACTTTATATTGAAAAGAGCAATAAACAGCCATCTGAACTGGCGAGCCAAATGACTCAACTGATGAATCAGGCAATTGCCACTTCTCGTAAATACCCAAATGTCAAAGTAGAAACAGGTTCACAAACCACTTACCCCATTTATGACAATGACAGCCGTAAATTAAAAGAATGGCGTGGACGTGCAGAAATTCAAATTGAAAGTACTGACTTTAAAGCGGCAAGTCAGCTCATCAGTGAATTGCAACAGAATTTCCAAACTCAATCCATCAACTTCACCGTATCTGATGCGCAACGTAAAAAAGTTGAAAATGAGCTTATGATTGAAGCTTCTAAAAACTTCCAACAACGCGCACAGTTGCTCAGCCAGTCTTGGAATAAATCTGGATATAACCTCGTCAACCTTAACCTCAACACCAGTAACTTTTATCCTCAACCTGTGATGATGCGTGGCGCTATGGCGAAATTTGCCGATGTTGAGGCTGCACCAGTTCCTGATGTAGCTGCTGGAGAATCTAAAATTACCGTGAATGCGAACGGAACTGTACAGTTTAAATAATTTGTAGTAGCAAACATGAAAACCGTGTTCTAAGCACGGTTTTTTAATTTCTATTTTGATTTAGGTCATATTTAAGATCGAAATATTACAATAATATTAAAAAATCATGGTAATTAATGATAACCATTATTATTCAACAATATGGATTGACCCGATAAGATACCGCGAAATTCGCAAATCTTATTATCCATGTCAAAACACTTGATTCAATCTAGCATTTACAAGCCCACTAAAATCTCACCTTTAACTATAGCCGTTCAGCTTGCATTAACTTGACTTGCTACGCAAACTGCATTCGCAGCAGAGTCAGATAGCAACACAGTCAGTACCCTACAAACCATTACCTTACAAGCTGAAGGTAACTGGTTGGAAAATGCCAATGCAGAAAAAGTACAAAAACATGCTGGCGCACGAACCATTGTGGACCGTAACCGCCTTGATGAAGTTGCAGCCACCTCCATCAAAGATGCGCTTAAGCAAGTTCCTGGGGTACAAGTCCAAGAAAACAATGGTACTGGCGGCAGTGATGTATCACTGAATATTGGCGTGCGTGGTTTAACTTCACGCCTTTCTCCACGCTCAACCGTATTACTGGATGGCGTACCGTTATCAGTTGCACCTTATGGTCAGCCACAACTTTCACTTGCCCCAGTTTCATTGGGTAATATCGAATCTGTTGACGTGGTCCGTGGTGCGGGTTCTGTACGCTTTGGTCCACAAAACGTGGGCGGGATTATCAACTTTGCTACCCGTGCAATTCCGAAAAATTTTGCAGGCAATGTCAGCTTAACCACGGAATATGCTTCAGGCACAGATCAAACTAAACTCAGCCCAAGTTTGTTTGTCTGTGGCACCTTAGATAATGGTTTAGGTCTTGCCCTGCTGTATTCAGGAACCAAAGGCAATGGCTATCGCGAAGCCAATAACCAGACTGACATTGACGATGTCATGTTAAAAACGGCTTATCAATTGACAGATGCCGATGCTATTGCCCTAAACCTACATCACTACGAAGGTCGTGGCGAAATGCCTGAGGGTTTAACTGCTGCACAATATGCAGAAAACCCTTATCAATCCAACCAATCACGCAATTATTTTGCAGGTCGTCGCTCGGATGTGTCTTTGCGCTATACCCGTCAAGATGAGCAAAATAATTTTGAGTTACTGACCTATTATATTGACTCTTTCCGTACCAGTAATTTAGAAACTGACCTGAGTAGCACCACCAAGCGCATGGACATTTCACCACGTGAATACCAAGTTTTTGCCATTGAGCCTCGCTTCTCTCGTGCTTACCAACTCGGTAATAGCAACAGTGAATTTACCATTGGTTATCGTTATTTAAATGAAGATAGCTCGGAATATGCAGGTCGATCTTCTAACTATGCTTCAACTGCAGCCGTTTCTGAAATTAAAGCACGCACATCAAGTGAAGGCGGAACTGAAGCCCATGCTCTCTATGTCGATAACCGTTTTGATTTAGGTAACTGGGTCATCACCCCTGGCTTACGCTTTGAATCCATCGAAACGCACAACAACTTTACTGCCTACAACCAAGGCGTATACGTGAATACCGTTTCACCTAAAATTGATTCTGATGAGTTTTTACCAAGCTTATCTGTAATGTACAAAGCCACAGACAACTGGAATATTTTTGCCAATGCAGGCGTATCCTTTGGTCCACAGCAGTACAATCAATTGGCTCGCTTAGAAGCGGGTGTGGCTCAAAGCACGACAGATGGATTACATCCTGAAAAGTCAAACAACTATGAAATCGGCACCAAATATCTAGGCAATGGCTTAAATGCTGAGTTGACCGCTTTCTATTTAGACTTTGAGAAAGAATTGATTCTAGAGCGTGATGCGCAGAACAATGGCATCTGGACAGACCTTGGTGCAACGAGCCATAAAGGTGTCGAGCTGGGTCTTGCTTATGACTTTGCTTACCTCATGGATACCCTAGAAGGACTCAAAATCTATAGCAACTATACCTTTACCAAAGCGGTTGCAGAAGCTGGTGACTTTAAGGATAAAGATCTTCCATTCTATTCCCGCCATACTGCCAATGTTGGTTTAGGTTATAAGGTCGATCAATGGTCGGTAAATGCCGACATGTTTGCCCAATCTAAGCAACGTTCACCAGGCTCCACCAATGTCTATCAAACTGTTGAATCGGCAGATGGGAAATACGGCAATATTCCGGGCTATTCAACGTTTGCCGTGCGCACAGCCTATGACTTTGGTGAGCAGTTTCAGGGTTTAAAAATTGGTGGGGGCATCAAGAATGTGTTTGATAAACAATATTTCACCCGTTCATCTGATGCAACAGGAGGGAAATATGTGGGGCAACCGCGTACTTTTTACTTACAAACCTCATTTGATTTCTAAAATGAAAAACATGTAATCACACAATATTTTTTTGACTTAAAAAAAGACTACAAATCAGTGGTCTTTTTTTATTTCAAGAAAATGACAGAATTATTACACTCTATGCACTTTGCATACATAAACCACCTTCATGTCTCTTTCTGAATTCAATCTCACCCTTTTTTCTTTGATCAATGCTTCTTCTGATGCCAGTAACAGCACCATTCACTTTGCGATTTTTATTGCCAATGATTTGCTGTATTGCATGATTGCAGTTTTTGCATGGTTCTGGCTGCGTGGTAACTATGAAATTAAAAAACAAATCTTAAAGGCATTCATCTTTACCAGCATTGCCCTTTTGATTAGTCAGTGTATTTCCTATATTTTTTATCACCCACGTCCATTTGTCATGGAGATTGGTCGAACACTGATTGAGCATGCACCCAATGGCTCATTCCCCAGCGACCACATGCTGATCTTTAGCAGCATCGCCTTTTCATACTTTTTCTCAACACAACGCAAACTTGGTATTTTAATGCTCATGATGGCTTGGCTGGTGGCATGGTCACGCATTTATGTTGGGGTACACTTCCCCTTAGATATGCTTGGCGCATTTATGATTGCCTGTGCGCTCAATTTATTCGGGCTAACCCTTTGGAACCATTACAAAGAGAAACTTATGCAATGGGTGCTGACCATTCACTTCTATCTATTTAAGCCTTTAATACGAAGAGGCTATATTAAGTAGTTCATTCCAAAATAAAAAATCCCGCTTTAAAGCGGGGTTTTTTATGCAGCAATTTAATATATCGCCATGTTGTTGCGATGAATCATTTCTAGCGAGCGTGCTTCACCTAAAACTTGGTAAACCTTATCTGAAGATAAGCCTTTCACCAATTCGGCTGAACGTGAACTGAAATTCACACGCCCGACTGCAACACGATAACCTGTTGGGTCAACGCATTCCACCACATCACCACGATCAAAATGACCTTCAACCGCTTTGACACCCACAGGCAACAAACTACGGTGATTGTCTTTAATGGCTTTGACTGCACCATCGTCCAGAACCAAACGACCTGCGGTTTGCAAATGTGCCGCCAACCATTGCTGATGTGCAGTAATGCGATCATTGTCGGTAATGAACAACGTACCCAACATCTCACCCGCCATCAAGCGCGCAAGCACATGATCACTTTCACCACTGGCAATTAAGGTTGGACAGCCCGACTTCGCTGCTAAACGCGCAGCACGGACTTTGGTCAACATGCCACCACGACCAAACTTGCCACCGCCACCCGCCATATCAAATAGGCTTTCATCTAAAGCGCGCACGGTATGGAACAGTTTTGCATCAGGATTCGAACGTGGATCAGAATCAAACATACCTTGCTGATCCGTTAAGATAATCAACAAATCTGCCTGCACCTGACCTGCAACCATTGCAGCCAGCGTGTCATTGTCACCAAAACGAATTTCATCGGTAGAAACCGTATCATTCTCATTAATCACAGGAATGACATGCCAATCGATTAAATTTTGCAGCGCATCACACGAGTTTAAATAACGACGACGATCTGCAAGATCGTCATGCGTTAATAAAACCTGTGCGGTTTGAATGCTGTGTTGCTCTAAGACACTTGACCATGTATGGATGAGACCCATTTGACCAATGGCAGCACATGCCTGAAGACTGGGTAGATCGGTGGGTCGGTGCTCTAGCTTCATACGAACCATACCTTCAGCCACAGCACCAGACGAAACAAGGATAATTTCATGCCCTGCTTTGTGTAGATCCGCGATTTGTTTCGCCCAATGCGAAATTGCCTCTAAATCTAAACCTTGCCCATTTGCTGTGAGTAAAGATGATCCGATTTTAACAACGATACGTTTTAAAGCCTTGAGCTGACGTTGCCCATCTACCACTTCTATCATCTTGTCCTCAGTTACATGTTGTTCGCTCAGAAATTAGCGAACGTAATACACTTCCATTTCGCCGTCGTCGCCATCATCATCGTCTTCATCATCATCTGCCAATAGACCAGCGAGACGCTGTTGACGACGCATTTCACGATAAGCTTCTTTCGCGGCAATGGTTTGTTCACGTGTTTCAGCTTCTAACTGCTCACGGAATGCTTTCACTTCTGCAGCGTAATCAGGATCTTCAACTTCGCGTTCGCGTTGTTGTTCAATTTGATCCATGAGGTAGTACACAACAGGTTTGGTTCCTTCTGCCAACAAACCAGAAGTTTTGAATACCGGACCTTTCCAATCTAATTCTTCAAGAATGTGGTTACACCATTCTTCACTTGTTTCAGGTGAAAGTTGGTCTAATTTGTTCAGTACCAAGACCACTGGAAGTTTTGCCAAAGTTGGAGAGAATTTCTTCAACTCATTCATAATAGCTTTGGCATTATAAGCAGGGTCAGAACCATCAATTGGCTGTACATCTACAATGTGTAACAAAATACGAGTACGTGCCAAGTGCTTTAAGAAACGAATCCCTAGACCCGCACCTTCTGCAGCACCTTCGATCAAACCAGGAATATCCGCCATAACGAATGAACGGTGACGGTCAGCATCGACTACGCCTAAGTTCGGTACCATAGTGGTAAATGGATAGTCTGCAACTTTTGGTTTCGCTGCTGAAACGGCACGAATGAAGGTTGATTTGCCAGCATTTGGCATACCCAACAGACCCACGTCTGCCAATACTTTCAGTTCTAAACGAATTTCACGGAATTCGCCTTTAAAACCATGGGTACACTTACGCGGGGTACGGTTAGTCGATGACTTAAAGTGAGTATTACCTAAACCACCATCGCCCCCTTTAGCCACAAGAACTTGCTGACCATCTTCAACCAAGTCCGCAATAATATCGCCAGAGTCGGTATCGACAATGGTGGTGCCCACAGGAACTTTTAAAATAACGGATTCACCGCCACGACCAGCACAGTTTGCGCCTGCACCATTTTTACCACGTTCTGCACGGAATTTACGGGTATAACGATAATCTACCAGTGTGCTAGTGTCGTCATCGGCCTGAATATAAATGCTGCCACCACGACCACCATCACCACCATCTGGCCCACCAAAGGGTACAAATTTTTCACGGCGAAAACTGGCTACGCCATTGCCACCGTCGCCAGCCTCTACGGTAATGACTGCTTCATCAACAAAGCGCATACTGCCAATCCTCTAAAATCTTTAAAACCGCTTATTCTGCCACATTTTAAAGCATTTCTCGAATAGAATTATTCAACTAAATATGAAAATTGCTCATTATTGTTCTGTATCACCCTATTTTTATTGTTGTTTTGGCTTTTTTATAGCTTCATATTATTTGAGAGGATAAATCAAATTTAATCCTTCAGCATGTTGAGTCACATTCCAAGTACACAGCCACTGGTTGGGAATTCAATATAAGAACACTACCGATCTAATGATTTAAAGATTGATCTTCGGCTTATTCGCCAAAATTTCAGGAATGTTTCTTTCAATCCAAGAAATAAGCTCATTTACCTTGGTTGCCGCCTGTGAACCTAAAATCGTCAGTTGATATTCCACTTTCGGTGGCACAATTGGATAAACTGTACGCAGCACCAAACCATCTTGCTCTAAAGTTTTCAGAGTTTGTGACAACATTTTTTCACTAATCCCTTCAATTTTCACTTTCAACTCACTAAAGCGGTGTACGCCTTCACTTAAGCAATGCAGCACCAATAGTGACCACTTGCTGGACAGATGTTCAAGGATTTCGCGAGAAGGACAAGCTGTTGATAAAACTTGCCCCAATAAATGACTTGTTGCATATGTACTCATAAACTCCCCCTGCTCAGATGCGGCTTACTTTTCTTATCTGTACTTTCATTCGGTAAGCTATCAGATTAATCTTTAACCATCAAGAAACTGATTCATTCTTTCCTAAGCTGCCAAGTACTCAATTTCAATACGTTCAATTTAGGATTAGACAAACAATGTTTTACTTAGGGATGAATATTGCTTACCGGTAAATGCATGTTCATCTGTAAATTTGCAGATGTTTGCCTTACCGCATTCATCATCGTGGCATCAAAACTGGCAATGCGATCCATTTTCATCGGATCATTCAAATTTAACTGGGGCGCAAAACGATGCACCACATGCAAGCCAACATGTTCATCAAATTCGAAGTGGACAGGTCCATTGAATAAAATTTTCACCGGAATGGTGTATGCCCGTTTAATTTGAAACGGCACATCCAACTGAACAGGAATCTCGAGCTTTAAAGGAAACTTGGGCAACAATTGATTCTGATAAATCAAATCAGTCGAGGTTTCGACAGGCATCAATTGATCAATCCGGATCATGGTTTGATAGTCGATATTTACTGTAATGGGCGTTTCAACTTCAAACTGCAAATCTGCAAGATATTTTCCTTGTAAAGGCAGATTCAACTGACGATCAATATCGATTTGCGTGTTCAGCTTGCCTCTTGAATGAATATCTAAATAGTTACCCACATGAATTTTGGTTGCTAAAGCATCTGGCAACAGAATTTCAGAATGCTGTGCTGAAATTTGCATAGACGTAATTACATTGAGATAGAGCCAGAATGAAATCGCAATCGCGAGAACCAATCCCACAAAACTGACCAATAAAAATCGATAGGAAGAAAACATCTGCTCACCCTCCTATTCTGCTCGAACCAATTGCGGTTGTTCAAACTGTGGCGTTGAAAGCTTTAAGGTATTCAAAGGTACTTTTAATTCTCCACTCTGAATTTTGACTGGCAAAGTATTTTTCACATCGACTGTGGCATTTAAAGCCGTCTTGATCGGAACATTTAATTGACCTTGCACAGGGATCTCGGTCTTTAATGTTGCATACAAAGGAATATGCAAATTTTCTTTAAGGACTGTTTTAACGGGAGCATCAAATTTTAGGTGTACATTCTGCTCTAAGGGCACATTAATATGAATCGGTACAGCAAGATTGATCGGTATCGAGCCTTTGAGCGGCAAACTGATATTTTTGCCCATCACCACAACATTCACGTGTGTATCAATAGGCAAGTTTTGCTGTACTTTCAAGGTTTCCTGTACAGGAATGGTGGTCTTAATCGGGACTTGGTTATCAAAATACACACGTGGTGTCAGCGTTTGAGCAAGAGGAATCTCTAACTGTTCTTGAATGGGAATTGCAGCTTGAATTCGACCTGAAACACCAACATCCAAGGCATCGTGTATTTTTACCTTTGCCTGCAACGGCGCTTGCAAATCAATATTCACCGCCTGATTATGCAGTGGAATATAAATATTTAAATGCTGAAAAACCCAAATGGCGAGTAAGACCCCACTTAATGTGGCTAAGCCTAAAAATGCTAAACCCGCAAACACTTTTTTAAATTGCAATGACTTAATCCTTTAAGTTCGTTTTTGATTTACTCAATTCATTTGAGTCATTGTTTTATCTTTAATCTGCATTAACGAGACAGAAATTGCTAAGCCCGTTATAGGCTAACATCGCTAGATCATTGCTCCAGCATAGCGTAATACATTTAATACTACTAATTTTGTCAGAATTATGACATTGACCCAATTTGAATGTCTGTAGTTATTTAGGTCAACTAAAAAATGAATGTAGCAAGCTTAAGAATTTTAAAGACAAAAAAAAGAGCTTCATTTCTGAAGCTCTTTTTTCTTAGCTGAGCAAATTATGCATTTGTTTCAGCAGGAACTTTTGGATAGCTTAAGCCGCCCATTTGTTCAGCAATACGCAATACTTGGCAGCTATAACCCACTTCGTTGTCATACCATACGTATGCAGTTAAGCGGTTACCAGAAGTGATTGTTGCTTGCGCATCAAACACACCCGCAGTACGTGAACCAATAAAGTCAGAAGATACAACTTCAGTTGAATTGGTATAACCAATTTGACCTTGGAGGTTAGAACTGATTGAGATTTGACGGATGTATTCGTTCACTTCTTCACGATCAACTTCTTTATCAAGCGTCAAGTTAAGAATAGCAAGTGAAACGTTTGGTGTAGGAACACGTACAGAGTTACCTGTTAATTTACCTTGAAGTGCTGGAAGCGCTTTCGCAACTGCTTTAGCCGCACCAGTTTCAGTAATAACCATGTTCAATGTTGCAGCACGACCACGACGATCTGCTTTATGGTAGTTGTCGATTAAGTTCTGGTCGTTTGTGAACGAGTGAACTGTTTCAACGTGACCATTTAACACTGTGTATTTGTCATGTAATACTTTCAATGTTGGTGTAATCGCATTGGTTGTACAGCTTGCAGCAGAAATGATTTGATCTTCATCAAGAATGTCTGCTTGGTTAACACCGAACACCACGTTTTTCATGTCACCTTTACCAGGTGCAGTCAAAATTACGCGTGCAGCGCCTGGGCATTTAAGGTGTTGAGCAAGACCTTCTGCATCACGCCATTTACCAGTATTGTCAATCACAAGCGCATCTTGAATACCATAAGCAGTGTAGTCTACTTCTGATGGGCTAGACGCATAAATTACTTTGATGAATTGACCGTTTGCAATGATTGCTTCGTTTTCTTCATCAATAGAAATTGTGCCTGAGAATGTACCGTGAATAGAATCACGACGTAATAAAGAAGCACGTTTAGCCAAATCACCATCAGATGATTTACGCACAACGATTGCTTTAAGGTTTAAACCACGCCCTAAACCAGACTGACCAATCATTAAGCGTGCAAGGATTCGACCAATACGACCGAAACCGTAAAGAACAACGTCTTTACCTTCTACAGAAGTTTGACGACCTTCCAATGATTTCACTGCATTCGCAACAAAAGCGTCAACATCGCCGCCTTGCGCTTTGTATTCAACAGCAAGTTTACCTAGATCAATTTCAGCAGTACCGATATTCTGGATTTTCGCCAATGCTTGAAGGATTGGGAAAGTATGAACAACTGAAAGTTCTACATCCATCATACGCGTACGACGGTGAGCTTTCAAAATCTGAATAACAGAACGGTTAACTAAAGAACGACCGTAAACTGAAGTCACGATGTTTTGCTCACGGTAAAGTTTACCGATCAAAGCAATCATTTGTTCCGCGATTTCTTCACGGTTTTTCCAGCGACCTTGGTGCTCTGCGTGTAGGGCGATAATAGTCTCTTTGCTCACAGATACGTCCTCTAATTAAATTGTATATCTAGGCATAAATTTCAAAACCCGACAATTGTAAAGGAATTGTCGGCAAGATTGAATCAAAAGCTGGTTCAGTCGCTGCTATTTTCCTACATATTCATTATAAATTTACAAAATAGTTGTAATTTTTGTGGTGATTGTACTTTTTCTACCAAATTTTAAAAAAAAGGATTTACCTTCAATCCCCCCAAATCAACACGTGAATCAACTCATGCTGTTGATTCTTCGCGCTGCCTAAACATTTATATTAGGAAGGCTAATCTTGATCGTTTAAGCGGGCTTCTGCTTTTTCAATATTGCGTGCCAAGTTTTGTTTTAGGCGCTGCTGTTTATATAAATGTAAGCAGCCTTCCACCACCAAAACCAATACGGCAAACCAAATTGGAATATAGGTCAGCCATTCATCAGGCTTCACCTGTTCACCCAAGGCGATAGATGCCGCCGCCAATAACACGGGTTCGAGGTAACTGAGCAGACCAAACAATACAAAGGGTAAAAAACGACTCGCGAGAATATAACTTCCCAAGCCCAGCGCACTTAAAAAACCCAAACCGACAATTGCCCAAATTAAATGTGGGTATTGAGCAATCAGGCTTAAAGACTCTGATGTCGATAATAGATAGAAAGCGACAGGCAAAATCAGGAACAAATCCCACCAAAAACCGCCCAAATGATCGGACTTGAATAATCGTCTGAGATAAAAATAGAGGGGATAAGCCAAGGCGACATAAACCGTTTCCCATGCCACACCGCCAATTCGCCAAATCTCATGCCCTACACCGAGCGCAGCTAGAATCACAGCAACCTGCTGCCAGCGGGACAATTTTTCTTTATGCAGTACGCAGCCGATCAGCACCATGACCAAAGGCAACAGGAAATATCCCAAGGACACTTCCAAACCTCGACCATTAATCGGCCCCCATAGAAACAGCCACAATTGGGAGGTACACAATACCGAGCTAATCAACAGCCATAGCAAATAGATGGGTTTTTGAATGACTTTATTAAACAGTTCAGTAATCAGCTTTAGCTCACCCGACCACCACATAAACAAAGTCAAAAAAGGCAACGTAGACAACATTCGCCATGCGAAAGTCTGTTCACTGTCTAAGGGTTTTAAAAATTCTGTATAGCCGTAAAGCACGCCAAAGGTAACGGATGCCAATACCGACAGTGCTACGCCTTTATACATGTTTTCACCCTAACTTTTTGTCGGGCTTAGTATACCGATTAGTTAAATAAAATACTTCAGGATTAAAATAACTTTCACGCAAATTTAAGTTTTCGACAACACACAGCTTCTATCGGTTAATCTAGTTTTTAGCTGAGTTACTTTTAAGATTTTGCTTTACTGTGTTGTGTTCGAATGAGATCACCAAGGTCATAGCCGAGCGATTTGGCATACTCCAAGTATTCATTCACCACTTCTGGCTTGGCTTCTTGTGTACGCGAGAGCACCCACATGTATTTACGGCGTGGCTCACCGACCAATACCGTTTGATAATCATCATCCAGTTTTAAAATCCAGTAATCCCCTCGTGCTACTGGCAGCCAGCGCACAGCTTCGGGTAAAAAGCTGACTTGTAGCTTCGAATTAAAGGGCGGATTTTGCACAAAGGCTTCACCGATGGCTTTCTGCAATATCCCTTCTTGAGAATAACAACGGTTATCCACACTCACATTGCCATTTTCATTTAAGGTATACGTCGCGGAGACATCACGCGCACATTTATTTTGAAAGTACATGGGTTTCCGAGCAATCTCATACCACACTCCCAAATAACGGTCTAATTCGACTTTTTCGACCACAGGCATGGGTTTGGTTTGTGCATACGCCAAAGTCGCAGCACCCAAGCCCACTAAAATTGCCCCACCAATGACTATTTTTGTTATACGCCAACTTGCTTTAGGAAGATTACTTTCACTCATAACAACATCCTTTAAAAGATTGATCTGGACCAAGCCCGAATGTAATTTCTTAAAAAAATAACGGGCTTTGACCCCACACACTGTAGCGTTATGTAATGATTTTGCAGTAAAAAGTTTGCGACTTCATTGCAACAGTTGCGCCTTCAAACGCACAATTTCATCTCTTAAACGCGCGGCTTGCTCAAACTGCAATTCTTTCGAGGCTTTCAACATCTCTTTTTCCAGTTTCGCGATGTGTTTGCTAAACAGTTTTGGATTCGACAAGAGATGTTGCTCATCTGCAGACAAGGCTTGTGCCTGATCAGCAAGTTTGGCATCAATTTGATCATCATTCAGGACTTCGCCCGTATCAATTTCCTTGACAACTTGTCGAACAGCACTCCGTGGCGTGATGCCATGCTCCAGATTGAACTCAATTTGCTTAGCACGACGGCGCTCAGTTTCATCAATCGCCTTTTGCATGGAATCGGTGATTCGATCGGCATACAAAATCGCTTTGCCTTTTAAGTTACGTGCAGCACGGCCAATGGTTTGAATCAGTGAACGCTCAGAACGTAAGAAGCCTTCTTTGTCCGCATCCAGAATGGCCACCAACGACACTTCTGGCATATCCAAACCTTCACGTAGCAAATTAATACCGACCAGTACATCATGAATGCCAGAACGCAATTCATGGATGATTTTCACCCGTTCTACCGTATCAATATCAGAATGCAGATAAGCGACTTTCACCCCATATTCTTTTAAGTAAGACGTCAGATCTTCTGCCATACGTTTGGTTAAAGTGGTAACCAATACGCGCTCATTCAACTCTTTACGAATATTAATTTCTGACAGTACATCATCCACTTGCGTCAGCACTGGGCGGATTTCAATTTCCGGATCAACCAATCCTGTTGGACGTACCACCTGTTCCACCACTTGTTCCGATTTTTCCAATTCATAGCGTGCAGGTGTCGCACTGACATAAATGGTACTTGGAACAATACGCTCCCATTCCTCAAATTTCATTGGGCGGTTATCTAGCGCACTGGGTAAACGGAAACCATAATTCACCAAGTTTTCTTTACGCGAACGGTCACCTTTATACATAGCCCCAATCTGCGGTACAGTCACATGTGATTCATCAATAATCAGCAAGGCATCATCAGGCACATAGTCAAACAAGGTTGGTGGTGCTTCGCCTGCTGGACGACCCGACAAATGACGGGAATAGTTTTCAATGCCGTTGGTATAACCCAACTGCTGCATCATTTCCAAATCGTAGCGGGTACGCTGTTCAATCCGCTGCGCTTCCAGCAATTTGTCATTTTCACGGAAAAAGACCAAACGCTCTTTCAGCTCTTCTCGAATCGTACCAATCGCACGCTCCAAGTTATCTTTAGGAGTCACATAATGGCTTTTCGGATAAATCGTGACACGTGGAACTTTGCGAATCATTTTCCCAGTGAGCGGATCAAACCAGCGAATCGAATCGACTTCATCATCAAACAGTTCAATACGAATGGCGTGCTGATCCGATTCAGCAGGGAAAATATCTATGATTTCGCCACGAATACGATAGGTCGCACGTAAAAACTCCAATTCATTACGGCTATATTGCATTTCAACCAGACGACGAATAATTTCATCGCGGTTAATACGATCCCCCTGCACAATATGCAACAGCATACTCATATAAGCATTCGGATCACCCAAACCATAAATGGCTGAAACCGAAGCCACAATAATGGCATCTCGGCGCTCGAGCAAAGCTCGCGTTGCAGACAGGCGCATCTGGTCAATATGGTCATTAATGGCCGCATCTTTCTCAATAAAAGTATCTGAAGATGGCACATAGGCTTCGGGTTGATAGTAGTCGTAATAACTGACGAAATACTCAACCGCATTGTTCGGAAAAAATGCCTTAAATTCACCATAAAGCTGTGCTGCAAGCGTCTTGTTGTGCGCCATGATAATGGTTGGTCGTTGCGTTTGCGCAATCACATTCGCCATGGTGTAGGTCTTACCAGAGCCCGTCACCCCCAATAACAATTGATTGCGGTAACCGTGCTCAACCCCATGTACTAATTTTTCAATCGCTTGCGGTTGATCTCCCGCAGGTTGAAATTGAGTCACCAACTCAAAAGGTTGTTGACTGTCTTGCACAGGTTTTTGATGCTCTTGCATGGTTTCCATCTTCGACACATTCTGACTTACATAGTATGGGGGCAATTCGACAACATACAATAAGCTTTCATGTACATTTCACATTAAACAGATTGAATAATCTTTTGATCAACAAATTTTTCTGTACAACGCATCCGACTAAAAAAGCACAGCCTGCTACTTGACCCATGCCCTATTCAGTTGCAACATGAATCAATAATGATGATTAGATAAATGACTTATGCGCTACCATTACCACGACGAAACCATTGTTAAAAGTTTACCTGAAGATACCGTGTTTGTTTTTGGCAGTAATATGGCGGGTACGCATGCGGGAGGCGCTGCCAAAATTGCTTTATTACATTTTGGCGCCATGAAAGGTGCTGGTCGTGGTTGGGCAGGTCAAAGCTATGCCATTCCCACCATGAATGAACATTTACAACAAATGCCGTTGTCACAAATCCAGCATTATATTGATGATTTTAAAATTTATACCAAGCATCATCCTAAAACCAAATACTTTATTACCTCCATTGGTTGTGGCGTGGCAGGCTATAAAGTTGAAGAAATCGCTCCAATGTTTAAAGGCATTTCGCACAACGTCATTTTCCCTGTGTCATTCCGTCCTTTTGTCGAACAACCTTTACCAAAACTCCGCCAAGCTTTTTTAAAAGCCGTGTTGCAAGATCAGGTCATTTTCCCGAACGAGCCGCTGGATCAAGTAATTGAACAACTCGATTTGGCGGACAATGAAAAAAGTCTGGCTAAAATCATCCTGAATACACCGATGTATCCAACCGATAGCAATGGTCGTGACCGTATTTTTGAAATCGAAGATATTGTGCATCGTTTAGATGAAAAAGGTTTTCGCGTTGACTCACCGTTAGAGAGCCGTATGGTGATTGGTGGCGTCGTGCTTGCCCTGTTGGAACTTTACAACATCAACGAACAAGATTTCATGGAAGTTTGGAATCATCAACGTGAAATCTCGGCTCCTAAAGCGGAAAATAAAGCCCGTAAATCGACCCGCTAAATCAAGCTTATCATACGAAGTGTTGTCTATCTTCATGGGTAGACAACCTTAAATTTAATGACAGAATGATCACAAAATCCAATTTAATGTATTTATTGATCACATGATTTAAAAACAAAAAAATTGTGCCTATACTAGACGCGACTTAAAAATAAATACGAGCAACACATGGAATTATTAGATTCCTCAATTTTTGATTTATCCCCTATTGCCATGTGGCTTGAAGATTTCAGTGAGGTCAAAAAACAGTTTGATCTGTGGCGAGCACAAGGCATTCAAGACTTAGAACAATTTTTACTTGAAGATGAAGCACGTGTTTTGGCATGTGCGCGTAAAATTAAAATCCTGAAAGTGAATACCAAAACCCTAACGCTATTTCAGGCACGCGACCTCGAACACTTGCAACAAAATCTGGATTTGATCTTCAAACAAGATATGGCAAAAACCCATATTCAAGAGCTATTAAGTTTATGGGATGGTCAAACTGAGTTTCTGAGTAGCACCGTGAACTACACCATTTCTGGGCAACGCTTGGACATCCAGTTGCGTGGCACCGTGATGCCAGAACATGAACATGATTTGTCCTTATTACTGATTACCACAGAAGATATCACTCCGTATAAAACAGCATGTCGCCTTGAAGAAAAAAACCGCTTACTCGCAGAATCCCGTTTTAAATATTCTCCCACTTCATTATGGGTGGAAGATTTCAGTCGGATCAAATACCGTCTAGATCAACTGAAACACATGGGTATTCAGGACTTTCAGACCTTTTTAGATGTGCATAATGATTTTATTCTGCAATGTATTCAGGATATTGTGATTATTGATGTCAACCAAGCGACGCTGGATTTATTTGGGGCGGCAGACAAGGAAACCCTGCTTAAAAACACCCATAAGATATTTTCCAAAGAAATGCTGCAAACCTTCCGCGAACAGTTGATTGAATTATGGAATGGCAATATCCACCATCAACGCGAAGCCGTGAATTACGCGCTGGATGGCAGTATTCGACATGTCTTACTACAGTTTACAGTTTTCCCTGATTATAAAGATGACTGGAGCATGGTTCAGGTTGCCTT
Organism: Acinetobacter sp. NigerLNRRAM0016; assembly: GCF_054112845.1. NCBI lineage: Bacteria > Pseudomonadati > Pseudomonadota > Gammaproteobacteria > Moraxellales > Moraxellaceae > Acinetobacter > Acinetobacter sp. NigerLNRRAM0016. Next base: position 92,134 of record NZ_JBSYVT010000002.1, on the reverse strand, counting down.
AACCGATATCACTGCCCGCAAGAAAGCCGAAAATTATCTGGAATATCTTGGCAAACACGATGTGCTCACTAAACTCTATAATCGTTCTTTCTATACCGAAGAAATGAACCGTTTAGAGCGTAGTCCTTTACGACCTGCTTCTTGTATTTTTCTCGATATGAATGGACTCAAAGAAGTCAACGACAACTTCGGGCATGATGTGGGTGATGGCTTATTGCGTCGCATGGGCGGAATTTTAAATCAACTCATTCAAAATACCCTATATTCGGCTTCCCGAATTGGGGGCGATGAGTTGGTGGTCCTTCTTCCGGGTGCCGATGAAGCAGCATTACAAAACTGCTTGCACAGCCTACAAGAGCTGTTGCATGTCGACAATCAATTTTATGCCAGCCAACCGATTAGTCTGGCAATAGGCTATGCCACCGTTAAAGAAAATGAACGTATAGAAGAGATGCTGAAACGTGCCGATCACATGATGTATCAGCAGAAACAGCAGTACTATGCACAATATGATCGCCGTGCACGTTAAATTTTTCAGATAAAAAAAGAAGTGCATTTGCACTTCTTTTTTTAACGTTTACCCATGGAGCGACGTGTACCACGCGGTGGCATCCACGTACGATCTGCGTATTGCTCTGGCTTAGGACGAACCTGATTATGGGCAACATCGTCTTGCACTTGTTCCTGAGACGGCATTGGAAATGGGAGTTTTACCAATGGCTTTTTGGAAGTAGGCTGTTGCTTACTCATAACGATGACTCAAATTTAATTGCAGCTATTTTAAAGTTTTTTATGCCACATAGCGAGCACTTCATTAAACTAACCTTTTCCCAGCAAATAGCTCTCTCCAAATAATACGTTCAATTTTTTATTAATTTGGACGCATTTTAAACAAACTAGCCCTAGATTTTAAGCTAAGATAGTGTGCTTTTAATTTTTTATCCCCATAAGAAGGAATTCCGCCGTGGACGTACGTCTATCTGATCGTGTAAATGCCATCAAACCGTCCCCTACATTAGCTGTGACAAACAAAGCTGCTGAACTTAAAGCTGCTGGTAAAAATGTCATTGGTTTGGGAGCTGGTGAACCAGATTTCGACACCCCGCAACACATCAAAGATGCTGCTATCGCAGCAATTAACAACGGTTTTACAAAATATACCGCTGTAGATGGTACGCCTGGCCTTAAAAAAGCAATTATTGCAAAACTTAAACGCGACAATAACCTTGACTACCAAGCGAACCAAATTTTGGTTTCTTGTGGTGGTAAACAATCGTTCTTTAACTTAGCGTTAGCTTTGTTAAACAAAGGTGATGAAGTGATTATTCCTGCACCGTTCTGGGTAAGCTATCCAGATATGGTGATCATCGCTGAAGGTACACCTGTTATTGTGAAATGTGGTGAAGAACAACGTTTCAAAATCACACCAGAACAATTAGAAGCGGCAATCACTGAAAATACACGTTTAGTGGTATTGAACAGCCCTTCAAACCCTACAGGCATGATCTATACCAAAGCTGAACTTGAAGCTTTAGCTGAAGTATTACGTCGTCACCCACAAGTTTTTGTTGCATCTGATGACATGTACGAACCAATCCGTTGGGATGATGAGTTCTACAACATCGCAACTGTTGCACCAGACTTATATGACCGCACAATCGTATTAAACGGCGTATCTAAAGCCTATGCAATGACTGGCTGGCGTATCGGCTATGCAGCGGGTCCTGCAAAAATCATCGGCGCAATGAAAAAAATCCAATCTCAATCAACTTCGAACCCAACTTCAATTTCGCAAGTTGCTGCTGAAGCTGCATTGAATGGTCCTCAAGACGTTCTTGAACCAATGATTGAAGCATTCAAACGTCGTCATGACTTAGTGGTAAATGGCTTGAATGAAATCAAAGGGATTTCTTGTTTACCAGCTGATGGTGCATTCTACGCGTATGCAAACATCCGCCCATTGATTCGCGCTAAAGGTTTGAAATCTTGCACAGAATTCTCTGAATGGTTATTAGAAGAAACTGGCGTTGCCGTTGTTCCTGGTGATGCGTTTGGTCTTGGTGGTTTCATGCGCATCTCTTACGCAACTGCTGACGAAGTCCTTGTAGATGCGCTTGCACGTATCAAGAAAGCGGCTGACTCAATTGAAGGCGTTGACGCTGCAATTGCATCAATTGAAGCTGAAAAAGCGGCTCAATAATTTAGCTGTTAATTAAAAAAAGAGCTCAACTTGGTTTGAGCTCTTTTTTTTATGTGCTGTCAAAAACTATGACTGTTGATTAAATATCTCAATCACTTCTACCCATGTTAATTTATTCGTCAGCCGACTCAATGCATTAAAATCAGGGTTTATGATCCATATAACTTCCCATCTCCAAGACTAACGCTTCAGGTAATTTGTCTAATCCAAACATATTCATTTGACCAAAATGATGATCCTACTAACGCCTGAACAATGCTGTTCCGTATTGCTCTAAAGCCGCATATCCCCATTCAGAAGTTTGTAATATCCCTAAGTGTTCTCGTGACTAAAAAAACAGTCTCACTGCCTATCAATCATCATCGGCACATTATTATTCTAACGTCAGCAAAGTGAACCATGACAAACATGAACTTGGTCATTCATCAGATCAACATATTTTTCTCTAGCAAATTGTTTGTATATTTGCTGTATCCCAATGAAACCATATCGAGAAATAGATCACCTTCTACACTGTATAAATAAATGTAATTCTTATTTATTTTTATGAATCATACATTTCGCAACATTTTCGGCATGGCAACCCAAGCTTCGATCTTCTAAGATACGCTCACACACAGCTGAATGCCTATGAGTCCATCATGCGCTATAAGATTATCGATGTATACCGACAACAGAATATTAAACGTTACATTGCTAAATGCTTAAAAGCCCGCTCTCCTCAATTTATCGTAATCGAAAGTGCCCTTACCCTTTGTCGTGACATCGACATCGTCGATGTTGACCTTAACTCCGATCAGGCGACATGGGCTACAGGTGAACGTATTTGCTTAAATATTTTAACGGGCGCAGACAGCCTAGATAAAATTTACGAGCTTGACGCCTAACCCACCAGTTCTCATCTTTATTTGACTTCATTTCGTTATCCATATTAACTTAATTATTAAGTTCCTTTTTAGAACTCATTAATTAAAGGATAAACAATGAACGCAAAAGAAATGACAGGATTACAATTACTCGAAGCTATGTGTACTGGGAAAATTCCTGCACCGAGTATTAGTGCGACCATTCCTATGCAACCCTATCAGGTCACCCTCGGAAGTATTCACTTTAAAGCCAAGGCAGATCAGCGACATTTAAACCCACTGGGTGGAGTCCATGGAGGCTTTGCAGCAACCGTACTGGACTCAGTTACAGGTTGTGCTATTCACAGCATGTTAGAAGCAGGTGTAGGCTATGGCACCATTGATCTCAATATTAAAATGTGCCGTCCAATTCCTCAAGATAAAGAGCTGATTGCAATTGGCACCGTAATTAATATGAGTAAAAATTTAGGGATTTCGGAAGGAAAAATTGTGGACGAAGACGGCAAACTTTATGCCCATGCCACTGCGACTTGCATGATCATTCGACCTTAAAAGGATGTGCACAACACATTCAAATGTTGTGCATATACAAAGGAATTAGGCATGGTGATAGTTCTTTTGAGCAGCATCCAATTTAAACTGTGGCGCAGTTAAAGCTTTGTAATAACAATAGTATTTTAAAGTCCGCTCGAGCTGGATGGTACACGCAGCATTGCGGGATTGAGACCACGCTTGGGCTTGTAATGGCTTAGACCAAAGCTGACCGTCTAAGGCATAGACATAAACACGTTCTTGAACTTCAGTTTCACTAGAAAAATAAGATGCAATCCAACTTTGACGTTCAGATTCAACTAACCATTTTTCCGAAAACCAGAGTTGTAGTAAATCACCCAGATAGAGCTGTACAGCTGCAAAAGGACGCACAGAGACAAAAGCACCTTCAACCGCAGAGTAATATAACTCTGGCTGTTGAATAAGCGACAGGTAGTTGTCTTGATAGTATGAGAATTGAGAAAAAATTTCAGGGATGCTGAGCGTATTCATTCGCTTACTCCGTTTAGCCATTTTAGTGCTGGCAAGTTGGTTTAAATCCACACTGTTGAAGTTTTCCACCTCAACAACTTTCTGTCGTTAATCTAACAATGCTTTTTTCAAAGCACAAGCTCATTTTCCTATTTTTCCTAAATTTTGAATTGTTTGCCTAAATATGCGACACATACACTCAAAATCCACTTTTTTCTGTTCTTAAGGCTTGACCCATTTTAAAATCTGCTTATAATCGCACTCAGATTCTCCAATAGCTCAGTCGGTAGAGCGACGGACTGTTAATCCGCAGGTCCCTGGTTCGAGCCCAGGTTGGAGAGCCAAATACAAAAAAGCCCGCAGCATTAAAGCGGGCTTTTTTATGCCTAGTATTTTTTCTTTTTTATGCTACATGAAACTCTAGGCACTACCGTATACACTTTAACGTTAAATCATTTCGTACGAAAAATTAGGTTTATAAAAATTAAAAAAGGCGCCTAATTTCTTAAGCACCTTCTTCCGTTTACGCTGCTTTCACAGGTATTCCACTATGAAAACGGAATGTATCATCTGGAGATAAAATCAGATTTTTTTCCACTTCACGAATATGTTCAATACGCTGCTGAATATCTTCTTCAGGATTTTTCAATTTTCCTGTCTTCGCAACATCCAAAGCCAAAGACAGATAGTCTTCAAAATGGCGTGATTCGGATTTAAGCAAGTAGCGGTAATAACGCCCCAACTCTTCATCTACGAGCGGTGCAAGCGCATAGAAACGCTCACAGGAACGTGCTTCAACAAATGCACCTATAATCAAAATATCAATTAAAGCTTCTGGCTCATAAGTACGCACTTCTTTACGCAATCCACCCGCATAGCGACCTGCACTCAAATTTGACCACGCTTGACCACGTTTGTTCATCAACTCAAGAACTTGCTCGTAGTGCAGCATTTCTTCACGTACTAACTGCGCCAATTTGACTTGTAAATCCGTAAAAAAACTGTAGCGAAACATCAGGTTCATTGCTGTCCCTGCGGCTTTCTTTTCACAGTTGGCATGATCTTGCATCAAAATATCAAGATGATCTAATGCTTCATCCAACCAAGTTTGTGGTGTAGTACAACCCAAGAAACCCAATACAGGCTTCATCAAGTCATCATAATCAATTGTTGACATAATTTAAGCTAAACTCAGTATTAACGCGCAGCTTTAATGACAGCTTTCATTTGCTGCACAGCTTGCGCCAAGCCCACAAACACAGCATCTGCAATTAAAGAATGCCCAATATTTAATTCATGAATCTCAGGGATTTGAGCAATCGGCGTGACATTTTCAAGGTTCAAACCATGCCCCGCATTGACTACCAAACCTTTTTCCGCAGCGTAACGTGCGGCTTTTACAATTCGGTCCAACTCATGCTGCTGTGCTTCAGCCGTTTCAGCATCTGCATAAGCGCCTGTATGAATTTCAATGGTTGGTGCACCACAAGCCACAGCTGCATCAATTTGAGCAAAATCAGCATCAATAAACAACGAGACATTACAACCGATAACCGTCAATTCTTGGGTTGCAGCTTTAACATCCTCAAAATGACCCACCACATCCAATCCACCTTCAGTCGTCACTTCCTGACGCTTTTCAGGTACAAAGCACACATGCTGTGGTTGAATTTCTTTGGCAAAGGCAATCATTTCTGCGGTGACTGCAAGTTCCAAATTCATTCGTGTTTTCAGAGCTGGACGCATACGACGTACATCATCATCCTGAATATGACGACGATCTTCACGTAAATGTAAAGTGATCCCTTCTGCACCAGCCTGCTCACAAATTAAAGCAGCATTAACCGGGTCTGGATAACTTGTCCCACGCGCTTGACGCAATGTTGCAACATGATCAATATTTACACCAAGTAAAGCAGCCATTATTTTTTCCTAATCATGTTCGAGATTGAGTATTTTGAATCCACAGTTGGCGACTTTTAAGCGGTCGATCTCCCAACAAGGATGTGATCATTTGCCGATACAGCTTCGACAATAATTGTAGCTGTTCTGGATTAAATTCCCTACCCTTTTCATAGTGCTGCATCGATAGAATCTGTGCACCCAACAATGTTGAAGATGAAGCACGAATAGTGGGAATAAATCCATCACTTAATTGAAAGGTATAATTTTGATGATCCTGTATTTCTGCTTGATTCGCATCTGTTGTGAAATCAAGTGGATAACCCAACTCTTCCAGCAAAGCATATTCGAATTGACGCAGTATTTGTCTCAGAAACAGCGCAGGATGAGCTTGTTCATTCAGGGTCTGTAATGACTGAATTGTCGAAGCATACTGAGCGAAGGTCTCAGGCATTTCAACTTCTAATGGACACAGGCGCAATAGAATTTCATTGAGGTAGAAGCCTGAAAAAAATGCATCGCCGAAGAAAAAAATCGGATGATGCATAATTTCTAACTTACTAAAGTTTTTTAATTCAGATTTGCCCGATGCCTGTAAACGCAGCGGCTGATATTGTGGAGGGGGTGTTTGACGCAAGATACCATCTACACGACCATATTCTTGAGTGAATAAATGGACAATGTGACTCCTCTCACGATACTTACGGTGGTGAATCAAATAGCCATGTAAAACTTCATTTCGCATGAATCAACATTAATCCTGCTGATCTTGATGAGTTTCATCAGCCTTATTATCCCCATCAGGAATCACAGCACCTACAACTGCAACCGTGCCTTTCACCACACCTTTTGTGGTTTTGTAAGCCACTTTCACAGGAACTGTAACAACTTTATAAATACAGCCTTGTAAACAAAATACACTCGCCACAATTAACCAAGCCTTTAGCATTACAATTCCTGTTGGCAGTTAACTCTTAGATATCGCTATATCCAAGACTTTTCAGTGCACGTTCATCATCAGACCAACCACCTTTCACTTTCACCCAAAGTGTCAGCATGATTTTTTGTTCAAACATCTTTTCCATATCGGTACGTGCATCCATACCAATTTTTTTCAACTTGGTACCTTTTTCACCAATCACAATGGCTTTTTGCCCTGGACGATCAACAAAAATCGTCGCATCAATGTAGGTACAAGCGGGTTTGAGTCTGCCTGTTTTTTCATGAATCACTGAATCTTCGGTACGGAATGATTCAATTTGCACCGTTAAATCGTAAGGTAATTCTTCACCCAATTGACGCATGATTTTTTCACGGATAATTTCAGATGCCAAGAAACGCTCAGAACGGTCTGTAATCTGATCAAGTGAATACAACGGTGGTTGAAATGGCAAATATTGCTCGATGGTATTACGCAAATGCTCAAGGTTCGCACCACGCAGTGCAGAAACTGGAACAATCTCTGCAAAATTCATCAGTTTTGCACGCTCTTGAATCAGTGGTAATGCCTGATTTTTATTTTCTAGGGTATCTAACTTATTGATCACGAGAATGACTGGCATTTCAGCATTTTTCAGCTTTTCCAAAACGAGCTCATCGTTTTGCGTCCACTTTTGTGCATCCACCACAAAAAGAACCAAGTTGACATCGCGTAAAGCCGAATGTGCCGCACGGTTCATCATTTTATTGATGGCACGCACTTCTTTTTTATGCATCCCTGGGGTATCCACAAATACCGCCTGAGATTTTTCACGTGAATCAATTCCGACAATTTTATGACGTGTCGTTTGTGGTTTACGTGAAGTAATGGAAAGCTTTTGACCCAGTAAGTGATTCATTAAGGTCGATTTACCCACATTAGGACGACCGACAATCGCAACAAAACCACTTCTAAAATCTGCAGGAATGGTTGTGCCTTGTTCACTGAAAAACTGGCTAATTAAATCATTATTGTCGCTTGGCGACTCGTGATCAGCATCAATGTGATCGGAATTCATGGTCATGCAGTTTACTGCTCCAATAGTTTTAACATATCCGCCGCTGCAGCTTGTTCTGCAAAACGACGACTTGAACCTTCGCCCTTAAATAAAGGTAATCCATCAACCATGCAATGCACTTTGAAATGTTGATTCGGTGCATCGCCTTGAATATCAACTACCTCGTAAAGCGGCAACGGCTTTTTACGGGCTTGCAAATATTCTTGCAATCTCGATTTCGGATCCTTGAGCTGATCGGTCGGCTCTATATGATCCAAATACGGTTCATACCATTTTAGCACGATTGCTTGTAGGACAGTTAAATCAGCACAATCTACATAAATTGCACCGATAATTGCTTCTACGGTATCTGCCAAAATGGATTCACGATGATGACCACCTGACTTTAACTCACCCGTACTCAAAATCAAACTGGTACTGAGCTTCAAGTCATTGGCAATTTTACCTAATGCCTCTTGCCTCACCAAAGTGGCACGCATTCGGGTTAGACGCCCTTCATTTTCCTGCGGATAAGCGTGATATAAATAATTGGCGATGATCATTCCTAACAACGAATCACCTAAAAACTCAAGGCGTTCGTAATTATACTTGTGGCTCACCGAACGGTGTGTCAACGCAAGCTGTAACAATTCAGCTTGCTTAAACTGGTAACCGATACGACTCGCTAAGCGAATATCACTTAGTTTGGACTGACCTTTGATCAAAACTTTTCTCAAACTTTAACACTAAATCAATATTCAGTAAGAACGGCTTTCTTACCTCATAACTCTTTTGCACTTGTAAACCATCGGTATTGGTTACTTGTGCAATATCCTCAAATTTTATATCTCGGACATTGTTCATATCTAAACGCTGTCCCATTTGACTAGAAAATTTCGACGGACTGATATTCGTTGGACTACTTTGCATTAACTCCGTAATTTGACTATCAATCACACGATCATCCCAATAGGGAGCCCACACTGCAATGGCCACTTTTGCTAGAAAAGCAAAACCAATAATTGCAATTAAAAATCCAATATAAGACGCACCTTTTTGATTTCGACGCATTTTTTATTTTCCATTTTGGTCAATTAATCAATTTTACCGTTACGGCTAAATGACGGTAGTTTGAATCCAGGCTCTTTATGCATCCACACATAAAATGCTCGCCCAGTTAAGTTTTCCTCAGGCACAAATCCCCAAAAACGACTGTCCGCACTTTGATCGCGGTTATCCCCCATCGCAAAATAGTGCCCTGCTGGAACTTTCACTTCCCAATATAAACCATTTTCAGTTGAGTATTTACCATTTTCAACATAATTAATGAATGGTGCTTGGCGAGCAACATTCACCCCTTCTAGTTCACGCATCGTAAATGTATGCTGACCTAAAGTCTCTTTATGATAGATCGAAGTTGGTGTATCTAATGCATCCTTCTCACGACTAAATTCAACAGGTACTTTCGCAACCTTTTGACCATTAATCGTCAATTGCCCATGATCATAAATAATATGATCCCCTGGTAGACCAACAACACGCTTGATATAACTAATGGTTGGCTGAGGTGGATAACGGAATACAATCACATCACCACGCTCAGGCTCTCCAACATCAATAATTTTTTTATTGACGATCGGTAAACGTACACCATAGTTAAACTTATTCACCAAAATAAAGTCGCCCGTTTCCAAGGTTGGCACCATAGAATCCGATGGAATGTTAAATGGCTCGTACAGGAATGAACGCAATACCAGAACTACGGCCAGAACTGGCCAGAAATCATATGCCCATGTGATAATGAAATTTTCATTTCCCCTGCCTTTGGTTTGTCTTTGTTTAAATACAAACTTATCCAGCAACCACACCAAGAAAAAAATCAGCGTGGCAGGCACGAGTATTAAATTAAAATCAAAATCCATGAGCTAAACGACCTCTAATTCTTATCTTTCTACTTTCAACACAGCCAAGAACGCTTCTTGCGGGATTTCAACGCTTCCCACTTGCTTCATGCGTTTCTTACCTTCTTTCTGTTTAGCAAGGAGTTTCTTCTTACGTGAAACGTCACCGCCATAACATTTCGCCAAGACGTTTTTACGCATTGCCTTAACTGTTGAACGCGCGATAATTTGTGCACCAATGGCTGCCTGAATTGCCACATCGAACATTTGACGCGGAATCAAATCTTTCATCTTCTCAACCAGTGCAATACCACGATGGCGAGCATCTTGACGGTGACAAATCATCGCCAATGCATCCACTTTTTCACTATTAATTAAGACATCAACTTTAACCAAAGATGAGCTTTCAAAACGTACAAAGTTGTAGTCCAGAGAGGCAAAACCACGTGAACACGACTTCAATCGGTCGAAGAAGTCCATCACCACTTCAGCCATTGGAATTTCAAAAGTCACAGATACTTGGTTACCCAAGAATTTCATGTCCTTTTGTACACCGCGACGCTCGATACATAAGGTCATCACGTTACCCAAGTATTCTTGCGGTACGAGAATATGACATTCTGCAATTGGTTCACGTAAGTCTTCTACCGTCGAACCATCAGGCATTTTCGATGGGCTGTCGATATAAATCGTTTCCCCTTTTTTAGTCAAAGCTTCATATACAACCGTAGGTGCAGAGCTAATCAAATCAAGGTCATATTCACGCTCAAGACGCTCTTGAACGATCTCCATGTGTAGCATTCCCAAGAAGCCACAACGGAAACCAAAACCAAGCGCATCCGAACTTTCAGGTTCGAAGAACAAAGCAGAATCGTTAATTTGTAATTTCTGCAATGCCTCACGGAACGGCTCAAAATCACTCGAATCGATTGGGAACAGACCAGCATAAACCTGTGGTTTCACTTTTTTGAAACCAGGTAAAGTGGTCACTTCTGGCGTAGCTGCAAGCGTGATAGTATCACCCACTGGCGCACCAAAAATGTCTTTAATCCCTGCGATCACGAAACCTACTTCACCCGCTTCGAGCATGTCAGTTTCTGTATGTTTTGGATTAAACACACCAACAGAAGTGACTGGATGGGTTTGTCCAGTTGATTTCACCAACATTTTGTCGCCCTTACGGATACGACCTTGCTTGATACGGACCAAAGACACAACGCCAAGGTAATTATCGAACCACGAGTCAATAATTAAGGCTTGTAAAGGTGCTTCACGATCACCTACTGGTGCAGGAATGACATCCACTAAACGCTCAAGCACACCTTCAACGCCCAGACCTGTTTTTGCAGAACATGTTGGCGCATCTGTCGCTTCAATACCGATAATTTCTTCAATTTCGTGAATCACACGCTCAGGCTCAGCTTGCGGCAAGTCAATTTTGTTCAAAATTGGTAGAACTTCAAGACCTTGCTCAATCGCGGTATAGCAGTTTGCAACTGATTGTGCTTCTACACCTTGTGCAGCATCCACAACCAATAATGCCCCTTCACACGCTGCCAATGAACGCGAAACTTCATAGGAAAAGTCTACGTGTCCCGGTGTATCAATGAAGTTCAATTGATACTCTTGACCATTTGGATGAGTGTAATACAACGTTACAGACGCTGCCTTAATGGTAATCCCACGTTCGCGTTCTAACTCCATCGAGTCCAAAACTTGGGCTTGCATTTCACGATCTTGTAAACCGCCACACATTTGAATAAAACGGTCAGCCAAAGTCGACTTACCATGGTCAATGTGAGCAATAATCGAAAAATTTCGGATGTTATTGATATCAACGGATTTTTTAGCTTGCGCCATGAGTTACCTTAAGAAAAAAATAGTGCCAAGTACAAAGCAGAGGTACTAAGCGTAAGCGGTTAAACAAATTGCTGCCGATTATAACAGATTGCAAAAATGAAAAAGTGATAAATTCGTTTAAACGCTCAGGTTTTTAAGACTGTACATTTTTCAAACATTACGCCATGAAGCCTTTAAGCAAGATAAGAAACACTAAAATCCAGCGGATTAATCTGCTCGTTTAACGGTTGATAGGCTTGCGAGAAGGTGGGTGAAATACGTTTTGGCCGACCCGTGGCAATTTCTACGCAAGCCCACTTGGTTTGCCCCATAAATAACACGGCCTGATCGACTGGACGATAAAACGCATACTGACGAAATAAATACATGCTATTGATATCGCTTAACCATGTACGCAGAACAATTTGATCTTCCAATAATGCAGCTTTTCGATATTGCACATGATGTTCCACAGCAACCATGGCATGTTTCAACTCTAAATATTGCTGGATCCCCAGTCCTAACTGGTCAATATGTGCTGTTGCGACATCTTGCATCCACTGCACATACACCACATTATTGACATGCCCCAAAGCATCGATATGCTCGGGTTGAACCGTTAAATCTAAATCAAAAATCGCACTCATTAATTCGCTCATCCTTTCCACGGTTTCATTCGAGTTCTAAAAACCATGTTTTTATTTCCATCAGGTTGTCTGCTGAATTGTATATCAGCCAAATAAAATGCCAGTCTAAACTGAATAGACTGGCATTTTCTAGTTGAATGCACTCTTGAAAATCAGATCTTTAAATACGCATACCTACAATGGCACGCTGTCCTTCACGAATCAATGACACACGCACCACGGTCTCTTTCTTCAACCCTGAAACTGCTTTTACAAAATCATTCGCATTCTTAATGGTCGTACTATTCAATTGTGTAATGACATCTCCCGGCAAAATTCGCGCCTGTGATGCTACGCCACCACGCATCACATCCTGAATGAGTACACCACCCTGAATATTCAGCTGTGACAATTCTGTTGGTGTTAAATCACGAATGGCAACGCCAATTTTGGGCCCCGTACTTTCAGACACTTGTTGAGCTTTAGCAGGTGTATCATCTGGAGCTGTGGTTAAAGTTGCTGAAATATTTCGTGTTTTATCATCTCGCAACACTTCAAGCTGAATGGTTTGATTTGGAACTGAACGGTTTAAATAATTGAGTAATTCAGACGTACGTGAAATGGATGCGCCATTATATTTCAGTACAATATCACCTGACTTTAAGCCAGCTTTGGATGCTGGGGAATTCGCTGTCACATCCGTGATTAAAGCACCTTCAGGTTTTGGCAAGTTGTAGGATTCTGCCAAATTACGGTCGATATCCTGCATCATGACACCTAAGTAAGAACGAGTCACTTTACCATTCTTTTTCAACTGATCCGCAATATCCATGGCGACATCAATTGGAATGGAAAACGACAAGCCCATATAACCGCCTGTTCCACTGAAAATACGTGAGTTGACACCCACCACTTCCCCGCGCTGGTTAAATAATGGCCCACCTGAGTTACCCGGGTTTAAAGCCACATCAGTTTGAATAAATGGTACGGATGTTTCACCCATCATGTTACGCATTTTGGCACTGACAATACCCGCCGAAGCTGAATAGTCAAAGCCGAAAGGTGAACCAATCGCCAACACAGGCTCGCCCACTTTCAATTGATCTACATTCCCCGTTTTGAGTGACGGAAATTGATCACCTTTGACCTTCAGCAACGCCACATCGGTACGTTCATCACTCCCCACAACGGTAGCATCCAGTTCTCGACGGTCGTTCAGCATAATGGTGACCTTCGAGGCATTCTCTACCACATGATGATTGGTCAGCAGATAACCATCTTTGCTGATGAAAAAAGCACTCCCATAAGCGGTCTTTTCTTGCGGAACCTGTTGCTGTGGAATGATGACCTGATTACCAAAAAAACGCTTCAGGATTTCAGGGACTTGTTGTTGCATAATTTCTTCTTGGGTCATTTTTTTGACCACATTCACACTCACAACCGCAGGACTGACTTGCTCAACTAAATTTGAAAAATCTACGGCAGGTGCGGCTTGTGTTTGTACTGCCGCCATCGTAAATACCGCAGCATACATTCCTTTTTGTAGATAGCCACTATTCATAAAACTCATTCACTCAATTATTGTTACGTCTTTGACAAAAAAATTTTTATCATAAAACTTGTTATTCTTGCGTAATAATATGTTCAATTATGTTTTAGCAAAACAAGTACTTATTTTTAGATGATGTTTGTGCGCCTTGATTGCTTTTTCTGATTAAGACTCGACTATTTTACACTTGCCTTTTATCGCAAAAAGCGTTGTCATTACCAAACTTTTTTTAAAATTAGCTGATGGAAATGTCTAATTTAAGCTCAACGCATCAATTTGATGTGATTATTGTGGGCAGTGGTGGCGCAGGTTTAAGTTTAGCACTGTCATTACCTCATCATTTCAACATTGCAGTTTTAGCAAAATCGACCCTGACGGATGCCAGTACCTACTATGCACAAGGTGGGGTTGCCGCTGTTTTGGATGAAACGGATTCCATTCAACAGCACATTGATGACACCATGATTGCAGGTGCACAATTATGTGAACTTGATGCAGTCAAACAAACCGTCGAAGGCGGCAAACCTTCTGTCGATTTCTTACTCAATAACGGCGTACAGTTCACTTTAGATGAACAATCGCAGTTACATTTAACCCGTGAAGGTGGTCATTCGCAGCGTCGTATTATTCACGCAGCAGACGCGACGGGTCGTGCCATTTCGACCACACTGGTACAGCGTGCACAAGAAAAAGACAATATTACGATTTTTGAAAATTTCATTGCGATTGATCTTATTACCTCGCAAAAACTTGGTCTGGAAGAAAGCCATAATCGAGCGCTCGGGCTTTATGCGCTGGATGAAAAAACCGAACAAGTACATACCTTTTTAGCTCCGTTTACTGCACTGGCTTGCGGTGGCGCGATGAAGGCTTATCTTTATACCTCAAATCCTGATATTGCTACGGGTGATGGTATTGCCATGGCATATCGTGCAGGTTGTCGCGTGGCGAATATGGAATTTAACCAATTCCATCCAACCTGTTTATACCACCCACAAGCTCGCTCTTTCCTGATTACCGAAGCCATGCGTGGTGAAGGTGCATATTTAAGACTGCCTGATGGCGAACGCTTTATGCTACGTTTTGATGAACGTGCTGAATTAGCGCCTCGTGATATTGTCGCACGTGCAATTGATTATGAAATCAAACGCTTAGGAATACGCCATGTCTGGTTAGACATTACGCATAAACCAGAAGCTTTTGTGAAAGAACACTTCCCGACTTTATATGCGCGATTGCTCGAATTAGGCATCGACATTACCAAGGAAATGATTCCTGTAGTCCCTGCCGCACATTACACCTGTGGTGGTGTCGTGGTAGATGAGCATAGCCAGACTGATATTCAGGGCTTATATGCTGTGGGTGAAACCTCCTATACAGGACTGCATGGTGCAAACCGTATGGCGAGTAACTCCCTACTTGAATGTTTCGTGTACGGCATGAGTGCCGCGGAGCATATCAAATCGCAATATGTCGCCGACTACCATTTACCAGCAGTACCAGAATGGGATGATTCTCAGGTCATGAACCCAGATGAAGATGTCGTTATTCTGCAAAACTGGGATGAATTACGTCAAACCATGTGGAACTATGTCGGCATTGTGCGCACGACCAAGCGTTTACAACGTGCGCTACACCGTATTGAAATGCTCAAGCGTGAAATCACCGAGTACTATGAAGATTATCAAGTCAGCAAAAACCTGATTGAACTGCGCAACTTGGTCTTGGTCTCGGAAATGATTGTGCGCTGCGCGATGGAACGCAAAGAATCGCGTGGTTTGCATTTCACCTTGGATTATCCAGAATTAGCACCTGAATTACGCAAAACCGTACTCACGCCGCCTAATTTCCAAGTTGAAACACCACTGGTCAATGTTTAAGTAAAGCTAAACAGGTACAGTCTCTCATCGACTGTACCTGTATTTTAAGTAATTCCATTGAAGATTAAAACAATCAACCCAATGGGTTATTATATGACCGGGCGCTGCGGTGGCACTGAATAAGTTCCTGTGACATGCGCCACGGGTTCATCTTCATTGACTGAGTAAATCCAAACCTCACCTACGATTAAGGCTTTACCCACTTTCATCAGTTTGCAGACGCCGCGCAAATCTTGTGAAGCTGCGGGCTTACGCAAAAAATTGATATTCAAATTGGTGGTAACGGTTAGCCCGACAATACCGATCTCGCCCAGTATTGCAATATACAAGGCATAATCTGCAACCGTCATCATGGTCGGTCCTGACACCGTCCCGCCTGGGCGTAAATCACGTTCATCTATGTGATAAACAACCGTTGCTCCGCGATCCGTCACAGATTCAATGTCACATTTTTCTAAACTTTGTGGAAAATGTTGCATCAAAAACTGAATAATTTCAGCTTGTTTACTTTGCATATTCATTGCGTATTGTTATCCGTCTTCCCTATTCGATCATCACTATAAAAGATTATGGAATGATCGACACTAGGAAATTCGATCAACCCTTAGGCCAAAAACGACAAAGCTTGAGCAAAGACTTGTTCTGGCGTTTGAGTCGCATCTAAACGCTTCATGCGCTCTGGTTGTTGTTCCCATAAGGTTTGATAACCCGCACGAACTTTTTCAAAGAAACTGACTTTTTCTTGCTCAAAGCGATCTAAAGCGCCACGTTCACGGGCACGCGCCATACCTGTTTCTATCGGAGCATCCAGCCAAAACGTAATATTGGGCATATGCGAAACAAAATGATCGTTTAATAAGTTTAATTTAGTCTGATCTAAGCCACGACCCGAACATTGATAAGCAAAACTGGCATCAGTAAAACGGTCACATAACACTGTTTTCCCCGCCTCTAAAGCTGGCACGATCACTTGTTGTAAATGCTGTGCACGAGCTGCATAGATCAACAATAGCTCAGTGTCATTCGACATCAATTCATCATGATTCACGGCTAGCAGTAGACTACGGATTTGCTCAGCCATTGGCGTTCCACCTGGCTCACGAGTCAGCACGACATCTTTGCCTTGCTGTTGAAAATGCTCATGAATTTTACGAATCAGAGTGGTTTTCCCGACACCTTCCGTGCCTTCAAAACTAATAAACATGTCTCACTCCTGCTTCGACTTTAAAACGTTTAAATACTCTTTGACTGCGCGATTGTGTTGTTCCAGTGTCGCGCTAAATTTATGTCCACCATTCCCCGTTGCGACAAAATAAATATTGTCAGCATTGTCGGGGTGCATCGCGGCTTCAATGGCCTTTTTACTTGGTAATGCGATTGGTGTTGGCGGCAAGCCACTCATGGTGTAGGTGTTATATGCGGTCGGCGTTCTTAAATCCTGACGGGTAATATTGCCCTGATAACGATCTCCCATCCCGTAAATCACGGTCGGATCAGTTTGTAAACGCATTCCTTTTTGCAAACGTCGTACAAACACCCCAGATACCTGTTCTAACTCATTGTCCAGACTGGTTTCTTTTTCTACAATCGACGCCATAATCAGCGCTTCATATTTATCTTTATACGGTAAATTTGGTGCACGCTTTTCCCATGCCTGATCTAGATTCTTCATTTGGCGACGGTACAAATCGGTTAAAATCTTCTTGTCCGACTCGCCTTTGTTAAAGAAATAGGTATCAGGCGCAAATAGCCCTTCAGGATGCGAATATGGAATATTCAGTGCCTGCAACATTTCCGCTTGCGGTAAATTCGAGACTTCCTTGGTCACCATCGGATTTTGTTTTAACTGTTCAATCAGTTGCTTAAAGGTCGTGCCCTCAATCACCAAAACTCGATTCATCTGTGCATTTTCAGCGTTAGAAACCAATTCCAACACCTGACGTACACTCATACCTTGATGAATTTCATACACGCCCGCTTTTAAGCTGTCATGAATCATCACTTTTTGATAGAGCTTTAAAATGATTGGAAAATGAATCTTACTTTCTTTCGACCAACGATCAATCAGACCTGAATAGCTATCGCCCTGCCCAATCGCCAACAGCTGCTTTTTCCCTTCCACAGGATAAGCCTTAAACAAGCTCGACCAAAGTACAGTGACGATAACTACAAGGAATAGCCCAATAAAAATTCCCCATTTTTTAGCGGAGAATTTTGAAGTTGGCGTGCTTTTCTTTGCAGGCTTTTTTTTCGGTTTTGGTTTACTGCTCATAATAAGATTAGGCTATCTGATTCAATTTTAAGGTATTAAAAAGTTCAATACAGGGTTCAACCATTAACGTTTGCTGATCCAACTCTGTGGTAATTCTCATGGGTTGCAAGGCATTACAGAAAAACAGACTCTGGATATTTGGAATCTCTACCGAATCGACCAAACGCTGCTCACATTGAATCCCCTGCTGCTGCATACGACCAAGAATCTCAGCGCGCATCACACCATGCACGCCATTATAACGAAGTTCAGGCGTAATCCATGTGTCATTTATGCGAAAGAAACAATTACTGCTTACACCTTCTACAACTGAGCCCTGAACATCCAGCACCAAGGCTTCTAACCAGCCACGTTGATCGGCTTCCTGTTTTAGCAAGACCTGCTCTATGCGGTTTAAACTTTTAATGCCAACCAAATTTGGCATACTCAAGCCCATTACCGACTGTAAGACACCCGATTGAATTTTTTCATAATGGAAATGCTCAACCGTTTTAGGGTAATAAAACACCCATAAATCGGCTGGATGATTCGGCAAGCTATAACCGCGTTGCCCTTCACCACGACTGATGACCACCTTCAATGTGCCATTTAGATCAGAGCATTGCTGCTGCATTAATGCCAATGTAGTTGCAATAACATCCCAATCAACATACAGCGACAATCGTTCACAAGCCAGCTTCAAACGCGCGTAATGCAAGGCTTCGAGCTCAATTTTACTCTCGACAATGCGTGCCGTAGTAAAACAACCATCACCATAGTGAAAAGCTCGATCAAGCAAAGCAATGTCTTTGACTTCTTGCGTATTTTTAAAACAGAGCATGATTGAACGGTCCTTTTGATCCTGCCGTAGTGTAGGCAGTCTAGTTTAAATTTTATTGCTTTTTTATTCATATAAAATTCGTTTTTTATTATTTTTTTTGCAAAAAACTCAGCGCTATTCTTGCCTCATAGCACAAACACACAGAATTATTGAGGCAACACATGCGCTTTTCTAGCTTAAAACTTGGGGTGATCGCTGCACTGATTTCCATCACTTCCGTGAATGCATCGGCACGAGATTTCTTAAACGTTTCTTATGATCCGACACGTGAATTGTACGATGATGTCAACACACAGTTTGGCAAATACTGGCAGAGCCGTACTGGTCAACAGGTCAATTTCAAACAATCTCACGGTGGTTCAGGCAAACAAGCCCGTGCCGTGATTGATGGACTTGAAGCCGATGTCGTAACTTTAGCACTGGCTGCCGATATTGACGTAATTGCAGAGAAAGCCAAACTACTGCCAACCGACTGGCAGAAAAAACTGCCTCAAAACTCCACCCCTTATACCTCGACCATCGTATTTTTAGTTCGTAAAGGCAATCCTAAAGGCATTAAAGATTGGGGTGACTTGGTCAAACCCAATGTGGGCATTATTACCCCAAACCCGAAAACCTCGGGAGGCGCACGCTGGAATTATCTAGCCGCTTGGGCTTGGGCAAAACACCAACCCAATGGCAATGATGCCAAAGCACAAGAGTTTGTCCGCCAAATATATAAAAATACCAAAGTGCTGGATTCAGGCGCTCGCGGTGCGACCACAACCTTTGCTGAGCGCGGTATAGGCGACGTGTTGCTGGCTTGGGAAAATGAAGCCTATCTTGCGGTACGTGAGCAACCAGGCAAGTTTGAAATTGTGACGCCATCTTTATCGATTCTGGCAGAACCACCAGTGGCGATAGTTGAAAAAAATGTGAACAAGCATGGCACGCAATATCTGGCGCAGGGCTATTTAAACTTCTTGTATTCACCACTTGGACAACAACTGGCAGCCAAACATTTTTATCGTCCACGAAATGCCACAATTTTGGCGCAGTACAAAAATGTATTTAAGCCCTTAAAACTGGTCACGATTGATCAGGAGTTCGGTGGCTGGGCAAAAGTTCAAAAGCAACACTTCGAAAATGGTGGTGTATTCGATCAGATCGTGAAAGCCAACAGCGCTAAATAATCGATCATATATTCACGAAGGAGCAACGTCATGATTCATACCGTTATCGTACCGGGTGTAGGTGGTAGTGAAGCACAGCACTGGCAGTCTTGGTTACAACGTAATCTCATGTCTTGCTCCAGTGTGCATCAGACCGACTGGAACCAGCCAGTCTTACAAGACTGGGTTGCACAATTTGTGAAGACACTAAAACCGATTCAAGGTGACCTTCAGATTGTGGCGCATAGCTTTGGGTGTTTAACCACTGTAGCAGCATTGGCACTGCATCCTGAACTTACGAAACATGTGAAAAACTTGGTTCTGGTGGCACCTGCCAATCCTGCCCGTTTTGGTGAAGCTGGTTTTGCACGAGACAGCCAACAGAATTATCAAGCATTTTTTCAGCAACTGCAGATTCAAGTTCCGACCACAATGCTGATCAGTGAAAACGACCCGTGGTTAAGTTTTGCAGATGCTCAGCAACTGGCACAGCACTGGAAATTGAAGCCGATTAATCTAGGTCAAGTCGGTCATATCAATGTGGCATCAGGCTTCGGTCCATTTCCTGAAATCTATGACTACCTGATTCCAGAACAGTCTATGTCTCGAATGCGACTGTCTAATGACTCACCCCATTTTCTAAACTATGCACTCTAAGGTCTGCATAAGTTAATTCACAAATTATTTGACTGATTTTATTGGATCAGTCTGCTCAAGTTTTGAGGAATTGTCATGTCGCAGCGATCCCGAGTGCTGCCAGGGTTTGGACTTTCGCTAGGTTTTACCCTCGCTTATTTATCTTTAATCGTGCTGATTCCACTTTCAGCCGTTTTTATTAAATCTTTAGACATTGGCTGGGCAGGTTTATGGGAAATTTTAAGTTCGGAACGAATTTTAAAATCCCTGCAACTCAGTTTTAGCACGGCGTTATTGGCTGCAGTCATTAATGTGATCTTCGGCTTATTACTGGCATGGTGCTTAGTACGTTACCGTTTTCCAGGGAAACGTATTGTCGATGCCTTGGTCGATTTACCGTTTGCCTTACCGACTGCGGTGGCAGGTATCGCCTTAACCTCGCTCTATGCACCAACAGGTTGGGTGGGACAATATCTTGATCCTTTAGGGATTCAAGTGGCTTATACCCCGATCGGGATTACCCTTGCCCTGATTTTTATTGGCATTCCCTTTGTAGTTCGGACTGTGCAACCCGTTTTAAGCGATTTGGAAACTGAACTTGAAGAAGCCGCTTCAGCCTTAGGCGCGAATCGTCTGCAAATTGTGACCAAGATTATTTTACCGATTTTGTTCCCTGCCTTACTGACAGGTTTTGCATTGGCCTTTGCCCGCGGTGTGGGAGAATATGGTTCTGTAATTTTTATTGCTGGCAATCAGCCATTCAAAACTGAGATTGCACCACTCATGATCATCTCACGCTTAGAAGAATATGATTATGCAGGTGCAACGACGATTGCCGTGGTGATGCTGCTCATTTCATTCGCACTACTGTTTTTAATTAATTTATTACAAGCATGGGCAAGCCGTCGTACAGGGAGAACAGCAATATGAGCTTAGTGACCAATGGCAATGCATTTGCTGAACGCTTACAGTCTCGTGATGCCACTCGCGAACCCGTTTGGGTACGCTACACCTTACTCAGCATTGCCTTAATCTTCTTTTTAAGCTGCTTAATGCTGCCTTTAATTCTGGTTTTTGTTGAAGCATTTAAGCAAAGTGTTGCTGTGTATGTTCAGGCTTTAATCGATCCTGACACCTTATCTGCCGTCAAATTAACCTTACTCACGGCTGCTATTGCCGTTCCATTGAATGTGGTGTTTGGTGTCGCCGCAGCATGGTCGGTCGCCAAGTTTAATTTCCGTGGCAAATCGATTTTAACCACCTTAATTGATCTGCCATTTTCAGTTTCCCCTGTGATTGCAGGTTTAATGCTGGTGCTGATTTTTGGTACTCAGGGCTGGATGGGGAGCTGGTTACTGGATCATGACATTAAAGTTCTGTATGCCGTACCTGCCATTGTCTTGGCTACCGTGTTTATTACGGTTCCCTTTGTGGCACGTGAGCTAATTCCACTCATGGAAGCTCAAGGGACAGAAGAAGAAGAAGCTGCGATGGTACTTGGCGCTTCAGGTTGGCAAACCTTCTGGAAAGTGACTTTACCCAACATTAAATGGGGTCTGATTTACGGCGTGATCCTATGTAATGCGCGAGCAATGGGCGAGTTTGGTGCGGTATCCGTGGTTTCTGGACATATTCGCGGCGAAACCAACACCCTACCGCTGCATGTTGAAATTCTTTATAACGAGTACACCTTTAGCGCGGCTTTTGCAGTGTCCTCCTTACTGGCTTTACTGGCAATTGTGACCTTAATTTTAAAAACCTGGGTCGAGTATCGTCAGGAAAAACAGAACCATAGTTCAAGTATTTAAATAGGAATGAAGCCATGAGTATTCAAGTAAAAAATATTGAAAAACACTTCGGTGCATTCCATGCACTAAAAAATATTTCTTTAGATTTCCCTGAGGGGCAATTGGTTGCTCTTTTAGGACCCTCTGGCTGCGGCAAGACCACCCTACTCCGCATTATTGCAGGTTTAGAATCGGCAGATGGCGGGCAAGTAATTTTAGAAGGTCAAGATGCCACCGATGTGCATGTACGTGAACGTCAAGTGGGTTTTGTATTCCAGCACTATGCGCTGTTCCGTCACATGACAGTGTTTGACAATATTGCTTTTGGTTTGCGTGTACGTCCACGTGCGACGCGTCCTTCAGAAGCTGAAATCAAAAAACGTGTGACACGTTTACTGGATTTGGTGCAACTGGGTTTCTTGGCAGATCGCTATCCTGCGCAACTTTCAGGTGGACAACGCCAACGTATTGCCTTGGCACGTGCCTTAGCCGTTGAACCACGGGTACTATTATTAGATGAGCCTTTTGGTGCACTGGATGCCAAAGTACGTAAAGAACTGCGTCGTTGGTTACGCACTCTGCACGATGAATTGCACATTACCTCTATTTTTGTCACCCACGATCAGGAAGAAGCACTGGAAGTTGCTGACCAGATTATTGTGATGAACAAAGGTAATGTGGAACAAATTGGTTCTCCACGAGAGGTCTATGAAAAACCAGCAACGCCATTTGTATTCGACTTTTTGGGTCAGGCCAATCGCTTTGAAGGGCAAAATCATCAAGGTATTATTCAACTTGGTGAAGATCGTATTCATTTGGATGCAGCGCAACATGCACCGCATGGTAATGTGATTGCCTTTGCCCGACCGAATGACTTACGCATTCATACCCAGCCCCAAGACAATGCCATTCAAGCCACTTTTTTACGTGAAATTTGGATTGCGGGTAAAGTTTTGGCAGAGTTACAAGACCGTCAGGGCAACCTGATTGAAATCACACTCAGCCCAGAAGAGTCAAAATTACATCAATTTAGACCAAATCAAACTGTTTGGTTAAGTGCAACTGCATTACACTTATTCGAAAATCAAGTCGCATAGAGACATTTAGGTGAGGCATCTCCACCTCACCGCTTTAAGGTATAGAGAAATGAATTTCCAACAACTCAGAATTATTCGAGAAACAGTGCGACAGAACTTCAATTTGACCGAAGCATCTGCGGCCTTATACACCTCTCAATCTGGGGTCAGTAAACATATTAAAGATCTGGAAGATGAATTAGGGGTACAGCTATTTATCCGTAAAGGTAAACGTCTTCTCGGTTTAACCGAACCAGGACAAGCCTTGCTGGGCATTGTCGAACGCATGCTGGTGGATGCAGACAATATTAAACGTCTGGCTGATGATTTTAATAAAGTGGATGAAGGCACCTTAACCATCGCGACCACGCATACTCAAGCACGTTATGTGCTACCGCCAATCGTCAACTTGTTTAAAAAAGAGTTCCCGAAGGTTCACTTGATTTTGCAACAAGCCAGCCCTGTTGAAATTACCGAAATGTTGTTACAAGGTGAAGCCGATATTGGAATTGCGACTGAATCTCTAACCACTGAAGATAATCTTGCAAGCGTACCATTTTATAACTGGCAGCACTGCATTATTACCCCGCAGCAACATGAGTTAGCGCAAAAAGAAAAAATTGAATTGGCAGATTTGGCGCAGTATCCATTGATTACCTATCACGGCGGTTTCACAGGTCGTTCTAAAATTGACAAAGCTTTTGAAGCAGCGCATGTCGATGTGGATATTGTCATGTCTGCCCTTGATGCCGATGTCATCAAGACCTATGTCGAGTTGGGTATGGGCGTCGGTATTGTCAACAATGTCGCTTATGATGCTGAACGTGACTATCGTTTAAAGCAAATTCAAACTGATATTTTTGGCATCAACACCACATGGTTGGCTGTCCGCAAAGGACATCTCCTTCGTGGTTATGGCTATGAGTTTATTTCTCTATGCTCACCTGAAACCGATATCAAAGCCTTGAAAAAAGTCGCTTATCCTGAAGAATAAAACAACAATGGAGGCAATTTTTTATTGCCTCCATTTTCTTTACACCTGCTATAAGCTAAAACAACCCCATCATCAAAAATGCAAAACTCTTGCTTCATTCTGCAGAATTCACCACAATAAAACCGCTCGCACACAAAACAACACTTCATTTAATAATAATTCAAGGTATTTCAATATGTGGGTGCTTCGAACCTTTGCCTCTATGGTTATCTTTATTCCCCCCACATTGCAGGCGGGTGGCATGGAACTTTCAGGTCAGTCCATCTGGTCATTTTATGAAAAAGGCAACTATGCCGAACTCACCGTCGCCCATTTAAATGCAGATATCTCAGGTCAGGTCCAACACCAAGCTGAATTAGCTGAAATTGGAGTCACTGACTTTTCTACAGGAAATTTTGTCGAAGATCGGAATTTTGTACAGGCGGCTTTAAAATTTCAGCCTCATCCAAAAGTTTCCGTGGGACTGATCTTTGACCAACCCTTTGGTGTCGATATTCAATACCATTACCGCCCCAATACCGTAATTGGACCAATTGAAATTGAAGCCACTGAAATTGATTTTGACAGCCACAACATCACCAGTCTTGTCGGTTATCAGCTCAACCCCTCATGGCAAGTGTATGCAGGGCTGGGTCTGCAAAGCTTCGAGGGAAATCTAGAAGTTTTTGGACAAAGCTTTTCTTTCCTGAACGGGTATCGTGCCGAATTCGAGAAAGATTATGCCCTCGGCTGGTTGGCAGGTGCTAGTTATCAAATACCCGAATATGCATTACGCACAAGTCTGACCTATCGCTCGGCAATAAAGCATCAAGTTCATGTAAATGAATCAATTCAAAACCAGCCCATTACCTTTACCACAGCAGATAAAACCACAATAGAAACACCTGCCTCAGTCAATCTAGATTTCCAAACGGGACTTTCACAAAGCAATCTGCTGTATGCTTCACTGCGTTGGGTGAATTGGAGCGACTACGTTATTCAGCCGACCCAGTTTGCCGCCATCATTGCAAGTGCGGCACAATATGCGCCTGAAATCGGCTCCTTCAAAATGATTCAATATCAAGAAGATCAATGGTCTGGGAAAATTGGGATTGCCCATCAAATCAGCCCGCGCTGGGTTTCCACCATCGATGTTGGTTGGGATTCGGGCAGTGGCAATATCGCTTCGACCTTAAGTCCAGTCGATGGTTATTACGGCCTCGGTTTGGGTGCGCTTTATTACTGGCAACCACAGTCCTTCTTTGCCTTGGGAACAAACTATTTACGCTTTAACAAAGCCAAAACTGCTCAGGATGTCGAAGCTGAAAGTAAAATTGCCACTTTATACTCGGTCAATCAAAATGATGCTTGGGTGTTTGGTGGGAAAATCGGACATCATTTTTAAAATAAGTAGTTAAACAGCATTAAAAAACGGGCATAGAGCCCGTTTTTCTATCAAAATTATCGTTTAGAAATGATAGCTGACACCGAGTTTCGCCACTGGCATCCACGCATATTTATCGTCATTGCGGATTTTATTTTCTTCAGCACGTAAATCTTGCTCTGCATTACCGCCTGCTGCATTCACAAAAGTACCTTGCTTATCTAACTCTACAGTTGGATTACCTGTGTAATAAGCACCAACTTCACCAAAAACACCAATACGATCAGTTACTTTAGGAGAGAAACCTACACCAACATATGGAGCAATAGTATTTTTATAGGACATCTGACCATTTACTGAACCATCATAAGAATAATTGGTTCCATTAATTTTGATCGTACCATCTTGTGAACGTTTAGTTAAATCATAGTCATTATCAATGTATGCAGCACCTGCTGCAACATAGACAGATTTAGCAAACTTACTTTCACTTGCTCCCCAAGGACGAATCTCAGCATTCAAATAAGTCGTATTATTTTTCATATCTAAGTCATACTTCGTACCATCAACTGAAATATCATCAGTTGTAGAAACATCACCACCATTATAACCGAGAGTTACACCCACATACGGGTTAGCGGTCCACGTGACTGCGCCACCGTATCCCGTCGTTCCAGCCTCAGCACGCACAGACGTTGGCATGAGCTGATTCGAAACACGACCATCGTTGATCACAGGTTCTTCTGCCATTGCTGTCCCTGCAAAAGCGGTCATTGTTGTTGCAATCGCAATTAAACTTAATTTTTTCATTGCTGGTCTCCTCAGATGATTAAACTTTTTAATCGTGAAGTTGTTTTGATGAACTCATCCTAGACCAGAACATCAGTACTTTTTATGAACGATTTGCTAGGTTTGTGTTAACTTTTGATACATATTTCAGTAAATTTAGTTTGCAAATAATAATCTGTTTAACAACTTATACAAGTTCACATCGTTTTTTACAGAACTACCTTAATTATAAATTCCGATCTTAAGACGATTTTTCATCTATTTTGGGGCAAATATAGTGTAAAATCTTCAAAATTTTTTTGGAAGGAAGATCATGTCTCAGCTTTCGACAATTATCGAACAAGCCTTTGAAGACCGCGCTAATTTCACAGCAGCGGATTGCTCTGCTGAAATTCGTGATGCAGTTGAACAGGCGATTGCTGGTTTAGACAACGGTACATTACGCGTTGCTGAAAAAATCGACGGTGAATGGGTTGTTCACCAATGGCTTAAAAAAGCAGTGTTGTTATCGTTCAAATTGAACGACAACAAGCCAATTGAGTCTTGTGATCTTCGTTTCTACGACAAAGTTGACACTAAATTCTCTGGTTGGACTGAAGAACAGTTCAAAGCTGCAGGCGTACGTGTAGTACCTCCAGCAGTTGCACGTAAAGGCAGCTTCCAAGCGAAAAACGTGGTGTTAATGCCATCTTATGTCAACATTGGTGCTTATGTAGATGAAGGCACAATGGTTGATACATGGGCAACTGTAGGTTCATGTGCACAAATCGGTAAAAACGTTCACTTGTCTGGTGGCGTAGGTATTGGTGGTGTACTCGAGCCTTTACAAGCAAACCCGACCATTATTGAAGACAACTGCTTCATCGGTGCACGTTCTGAAATCGTTGAAGGCGTAATTGTTGAAGAAGGTTCTGTTATTTCAATGGGCGTATTCATTGGTCAATCAACCAAAATTTATGACCGTGAAACTGGCGAAATCCACTACGGTCGCGTACCAGCAGGTTCTGTTGTTGTTTCTGGTAGCCTTCCTTCTAAATGCGGTACTTACAGCTTATATGCTGCAATTATCGTGAAAAAAGTTGACGCGAAAACTCGTGCGAAAACGAGCTTGAACGAATTATTACGCGAAGACTAATTTTTCAAAATGCTTTTCGGTCTCTACGATCAGTCATGATCGTAGAGATTTTTATTTTTCTATCTTGTGGTTATCTTGTGCTATGAATACTCTCCGATCTTCGGCTATTCCTGTTTCTGATCCGGCTGCGGGCTTACGCATCACGGAGATTTTCTATTCATTACAAGGTGAAGCCAATACAGCAGGACTTCCAACGGTATTTATCCGTTTAACGGGCTGTCCGTTACGTTGTACTTATTGTGATACCACCTACTCGTTTGAAGGTGGCGAGCGCCAATCGCTCGAACAGATTATTCAAACCACGCTGGACTTTAAAACACCGTATGTGTGTGTCACAGGTGGCGAGCCACTGGCTCAACCGAATGCATTACCCTTAATGACCCGTCTTGCAGATTTAGGCTGTGAGGTATCATTAGAAACCAGCGGTGCTTTAGATGTGTCTAAAGTCGACCCGCGTGTTTCCAAAGTTTTAGACCTGAAAACTCCAACTTCTGGTGAAGAACAGCGTAATTTAATGTCTAACCTTGATCACTTAACTCAGCATGATCAGATTAAATTCGTGATTTGTAACCGTGAAGACTATGAATGGTCAAAACAACAGCTTGCCCAGTATCAACTACAGGATAAAGTCAGTACCGTTTGGTTCTCCCCTGCTTTTGCTGTAGAAAAAGGTGCTGCACGCTTACCGCAACTTGCGCGTGACTTAGCGCAATGGATTTTAGAAGACCATCTCCCTGTTCGTTTCCAGCTCCAGCTACATAAACTGTTGTGGAACGATGAAACTGGTCGTTAATTGCTTTTAGATATTTAGGAGATTCACATATGCGCACTCGTGCCATAGTCTTGTTATCTGGCGGTTTAGACTCAACTACTTGTTTAGCTTGGGCGCAAGCACGTTATGAATGCATGGCGATTAGCTTCATGTATGGTCAACGCTCTACCACAGAACTTGATGCTGCAAAAGCCTTAGCGCAACGTGCTGGTGTTGAACATCGTATTATTAATATTGATTTAAGTAACTTAGGTGGTTCAGCCTTAACTGACCACAGTATTGATGTACCAGAACAGCTGCAAGAAGGTATTCCTGTAACTTATGTTCCAGCACGTAACACGATTTTCTTGTCATATGCCCTAGCTGCTGCTGAAGTATTTGGTGCTGAAGCGATTGTAATTGGCGTGAATGCCGTTGATTATTCAGGCTATCCTGACTGCCGCCCAGAATATATTGAAGCTTTTGCTAACATGGCACGCTTGGCAACCAAAGTGGGTGTGGAAGGAAAACCTCTTAAATTTGAAACACCTCTGTTACATTTATCCAAAGCAAATATCATTCGCTTAGGTATTGAACATGGCGTAGACTATAGTCAAACGGTGTCTTGCTACCAAGCAGATGACCAAGGACGTGCTTGTGGTAAATGCGACAGCTGCCGCTTACGCAAACAAGGCTTTGAAGATGCAGGCGTAGCAGACCCAACACGTTATATACCGTAATAACAGGGTACAGTTTATGAAAAATTTAAAATCAAACATTATTCTTTCTACATTGGTTTCAGCAGCTGCGTTGTTCGCAACTGCATCACATGCTGCTGAATCAAACAAACTACAAGAAGCGTATAAAAGCACCAATGTAAAATCTGCGTTAATTAATGTTTGTAAAGAAGAAACAGCCAAAGGTAATAAATTATCAAGCGCTGAAGTAAGCAAATACTGTACTTGTGCAGTGGAAGCAGACGGCAAATTAACCAATGCGCAAAAATGGGAAATTCAAAGCACCATTAACCAAAAGAAAAGTCCGAGCACACTTGCTTTCGTTCAAAAGCAAAACAAAGACTTACAAGCCTGCTTTGGTCCTCAGTTAACCACTAAATTAAAGTCTTTAACTGAAGAAGCAATGAAAAACGCGCAAGCGAAAAAATAATTCGCGAACCATGAATCAAGCCTGCTTTATGCAGGCTTTTTCTATGCCACAAAATTGAAAGAGCCGAACTATGCTTGTTGAATGGAATACCAATGCCCAAGGTCAAAAATTTGTCGCCTCTTATAGTGGTGGTAAAGACAGCAGCCTTGCTCTCTACCAAGCCATGCAGATGGGCGAAGCTGTTGCGCTAATTGTGATGCTGGAAGAACAAGGTTTAAAGTCACGCTCACATGGCATGTCACTTGACATCATTCATGCGCAGGCTAAGGCGATCGGACTCCCCATCTTCACGGCTTCAGCGACTTGGCAAGAGTATGAAAGTCATTTCATTCAACTCCTGCAAAAAGCCCAAGCCCTTGGTGCAGAAACTTTGGTGACAGGTGATATTGATTTGCTGGCACATGCTGAATGGAATCAATCGGTGTGTGATAAAAGCCAGCTCAGTTTATGCATGCCGCTTTGGCAGCGCCCGCGCCTCGAGATTGTGCAGGAATTTATCTCACTCGGATTTCAAAGCATCATTGTCACGGTTAATCTGAACTTAGGCATGAAAGTTGAAGATTTGGGACAAGTCCTGACACTGGACTATATTCAACAACTCGTAGACCGAGGGATTGACCCTTGCGGAGAAGCGGGTGAATTCCATACCACCGTGATTGATGGTCCTATTTTCCAACACGCCCTGAATATTGTGAAAGGTGGTATTCTCTATCATGAAAACTACGCCTTTTTACCGCTTGAACTAGAACAACACCAGATTGAAGGATAAACCATGACGGATAGCATCCAACTTCCAAATCAAATCTTCCCGACCACCACAGGTGAAGTTAACTTAACTGAAGTCCCAACTGAATGGCTGATTGTGTATTTCTATCCGAAAGATTCAACGCCTGGCTGTACCACGCAGGCAGTTGGCTTTTCGTGTTTAAAAGACCAGTTTGATGCGCTCAACACCACCATCTTTGGCGTTTCTCGTGACTCGGTCAAAGCGCACCAAAACTTTACAGCCAAACAATCGCTAAGCATTGACCTGATCAGTGATAAAGAAGAAGTCCTGTGCAAGCACTTTGATGTCATTAAAGAAAAGAATATGTATGGCAAACAAGTGATGGGCATTGAACGCTCAACTTTTATTTTCCATAACGGTAAACTTGTCAAAGAATATCGCAAAGTCAAAGCAGCGGGACATGCCGAACAAGTCCTTACAGACTTAAAAGCTCTACAAGCTTAATCAATACTGCCGCTATCGTTTTCATTCAACGTAGCGGCTTTTATTCTTATGCATCCACAATTAATGACAGTGCAATACTCCACATAATCAGGGTAATCAATCCATCCAAAACTTTCCATGCCTTCGGATTTTCAAAAATTGGGGTTAATAGTCGTGCCCCGTAGCCCAAACTAAAAAAGAACAACCATGAAGCCGTGATGGTACCTAAAGCAAAATAGAGTTTGCTGTGTTCAAATTGCGTTGAAATGGAACCGATCAACACCACGGTATCTAAATACACATGCGGATTCAACCAAGTTAAAGCCAAACACACCAACAAGATTTGACCCAAATTGGTCTCATTCTGCTGTGCTGCATGTAAACCCTGATTCGATTTGAATGCAGCAATCATATGTTGAAAGCCATACCAAAATAAAAATAACGCCCCTGCCCACTTTGCCATTCCCAAAACTTCAGGGTAATGCTGAAGCACCACAGAAAAGCCCGTAATCCCTAGAAGAATTAAAATAGAATCGGACAATGCACAAACGAAGCAGACCCAAAATACAGACTGTTGCTTTAAACCCTGTTTTAAAACAAACGCATTTTGCGCCCCAATCGCCACGATCAGACTCATACCGATCGCGATCCCTTGTACATACGTTTGTAGCATGACTTTTCCACTCAGATTTTTTGCTTCATCGCATTATCAAGGATTTTTTATTCAACTAAATAAAACTAAAAAAATATCAATTTAACTCAATTTATCTTAGATTATCAGCATGACTAATGATTAGACCTGAGCTTCTCCATGCTGAATAGTAAACAATGTGACGCCTTCTTAGCTGTCGCTGAAACAGGCAGTTTTGACTTAGCAGCTGAACGCTTATGCATCACAGCATCGGCCGTTACCATGCGTGTACAAAGTCTGGAGAAATCTTTAGGTCATTTACTGATTGTGCGGGAACGCCCTTGCCGTGCTACTCAGGCGGGCTTATCGTTATTGCACTATTTGCAGCACACCCGACGCTTAGAACAAAACCTGTTACAGGACTTAACGGGGCAAACCCCTGAATCGCAATTCTACCAACTCAATATTGCCAGCAATGATGACTCCCTTGCCACGTGGTTACTGCGAGCGATACGTGAAACGCTATTACGTGAAAAAATTGTGGTGCATCTTAAAGTCGATGATCAAACGCAAACCCATCATTTACTTGCGGCAGGTTTGGTGAGTGCCTGCATTTCTACGGAGCAACATCCCATGAAAGGCTGTGTTGCAACACGCTTGGGCAGCATGAATTATCGAATGGTGGCGACCCCTGAATTCACTCGACGCTGGTTTACGCAAGGTTTAAATCGTCAAAGTTTAAGAATGGCGCCAGCCGTGATTTATAATGATAAAGACCATCTGCATACCGATATGATTTTGGAAAAATTTGGCTTAACGGTAGAAAGCTATCCACACCACTTTATACCATCCTCCACCGCTTTTATTGAAGCAATTGAATATGGTTTGGGATTTGGCATGGTGCCTGATTATCAAATTGGGCAACGCCTACAAACAGGAGAATGGGTGGAGCTTTTACCCGATGTACATATCAATATTCAGTTGTACTGGCATCACTGGAAACAGCAATCCCCATCATTGGCACAACTGACACGCGATATTATTGACAAAGCACCAAGCTATATGAACCAGCAAATGAACACTTCTTTTTAATTGGAACACCTGTAACACAGAGAGTACAAAATGCTTAGTCGTTAGTTTTCCACTGCCCGATCACCTGAATATTTACTTTTTCCCCAATACCGCCCATGGCTTTTTTCATCCCAAAATCGCTACGGCGAATGATGGTATGCGCTTCAACATTGAGCAGCTCAGGATGCTCGGAATGTGGCGTTAATTTGGCATCAAACGTAATGGGACGGGTCACCCCACGTAGGGTTAAATTGCCTAAAATTTGGTAGCGATCATTGCCGAGCGTTTTAAATTGGGTACTTTTAAAAGTGGCTGTTTTATATTTGTCTGCATAGAACAAATCTGGGCCTAAAACCATGGCTTTCAAGGAAGGCTTACTCATGCTGATACTGTTGATATCCAGTACCACCTGAGCATTGGCACGTTCAGGTTGCTCTAGATCAAATTGCATGGTCGACTGAACTTGTTCAAATTGACCTTTGGCAAAAGTTACTCCAAAAGAATCAATATGAAAGCCAACTTCGGAGTCGGAGGTGAGATGCCATACACCCGCTTGAGTAACCTGCATACCCATGACAAAGACACAGGAATACACCCAAAAAGCATTCAATCGATGTGGGATTTGATCATTAACAACACTGGCATTCATGTCCATTCCTCAGCCGAGGAGATGAACCCCTATTTTACTCAAGATTGCTTTTATCTTGGGTCTGGTATTTGTGTTGTAATTGTTGATAAATCGCGCTTTGCTTGAACTTTTGTAAAAACTCAATCGTTCCTTGCGGAAATCGATCTTCCCAAATTTCACCACGGTAAAAAGCTTCTCGCATTGGCGTCGCCGACATTGCATCTTCTAGACTATCAATTTCCACCATTTCCCATTCTGGAAACAGTTCTAAATAGTAAGAAGATTCATCTTTAAAATGACCAATCAAGCCCACCTTATGTTCAGGTCGAACCACACCAGCCACCAAGGTTTTCACCAGATTGACCCATTTTTTATCGTTATACACATCAATCACGTGCACAAAACGAATGCGCGCTGCATCTTCCTCAGAAAAATTCGATAAAATCATCTGTTCGCGTTCTTGGGCGGTAAATGGATTTTTAATATTGCGTTCCATTTGTGCAGAACCCAAAGCCAAAATCACAGCGTCACTCAGTTCCAGTGCGATTTGAATAGTCCGCATATGTGCCAAGTGGAACGGCTGAAAACGACCAATAAAAACCAGATAATCAAATGTATGTTTCATAGGACATGAACTTTTTTATGAACTCATCAGTAGCACTCTTCTTCATCAAGATACGACATAATGGCACATAAAATTTAACTAAATTTTAAAGCAAGGATAGTACGATGACACTCAGTTGTATTCAACAACCACATGAACATTTAAATGCAAATTTAGACAACGGTATTCTGACTTTAGCCATTAACCGCCCAAAAGCAAAAAATGCACTGTATGGTGAATTGTATCTATGGATTGCAAAGGCCCTTGATGAAGCGGATCAATCTAAAGAAGTACGCGTGGTGATTTTACGTGGTGAAGATGCTGATTTCACTGCAGGAAATGACATGCAGGACTTTATGAAATCTGCTGCGCAAAAAGGCCAAGCACCTACATCTGAAGGTCCTCCATTTATTCTCCTTAAATCTGCTGCCAAGTTTTCAAAACCCTTAATTGCTGCTGTTCGTGGTGTGGCAATTGGCATTGGGGTGACGATACTTTTACATTGCGATTTAGTGTATAGTGACAATACGGCACTCTTTCAAATTCCATTTGTGAGCCTAGGTTTATCACCTGAAGGGGCTTCAAGTAAATTATTGGTTCAGCAAGCGGGCTACCTGAAAGCTTCAGAATTGCTGCTCACTGCGCAAAAATTTGATAGTGCAACTGCTGTTTCTGCAAACCTTGTGAACAGTATTGAAGATGATGTTTATGCAACAGCAGCCAAGAAAGCAGCACAATTGTCTGCGTTACCGCTCGCTTCTTTAGTTCAATCTAAAAGTCTGATGAAGCACAATGTCAATGAAATTGTGGCTTGGATTGATCACGAAGCTGAAATCTTCATGGACCGCGTTGGCTCACCAGAGATGATGGAAGCCGTGGCTGCCTTTATGCAAAAACGTAAACCTGATTTTTCTCAATTTAATTAATTGAGTATCTAAAGGGGCAGTTTGCCCCTTTTGTTTTGGCTCACCCAAATACAACAACAGCTAAAGCTACCGCGTTATATGCTGAGAACAACATAACTTCACTTTATAAATTCCAATTATGACTAATCCAGATCAACCCCAATTCATTCCTGATGCATCAGGCAAACCACGCTATTACGAACCTGCTCCGCAAGATATTGATGTTGCCAATTTTCGCAAGGTCATCGAAAGTCGTCGTTCCGTCAGAAAATTTACTGAGCGTGCCATTCCCAGTGAGGTATTAGATGCCTGTTTAGATTTGGCACTGCTCGCACCGAACTCCTCCAATTTGCAACCGTGGACATTTTATCTGGTGCAAAGTCCAACCAAGAAAAAGCAATTGGTCAAAGCCTGTTTAAACCAGTTGGCGGCTAAAACAGCGGCTGAACTGATTGTCTGCATCGCACGCACTGACCGTTTGGACGACATGGCGAAGCGCAATATCAGTGAATTTCCTTTCCCCGAAACGCCACCCGCGGTGCAAAAATATTATCGCGTGATTCCCTACAATTATAAAACGGGTTACTTCAACACCTTGGGCAATGTCAAAAAAGTTGCATTTAAATTGGTGCGTACCTTTGACAAACAACTGCCTGTGACGGCGTTTAATCCTGCCGATGCAAAATTATGGGCAACCAAAACCACAGCCCTCGCCTGTGAAAATCTGGTTTTAGCCTTACGTGCCTATGGCTTTGACAGCTGTATGATGGAAGGTTTTGATGAACCGATGGTTCGAAAAATCTTGAAACTGAATGATCAGCAATATCCCGTCATGGTGATTGGTGCAGGTGAACGGGCAAAAGACGGTGTATTTTTTCCACAGTACCGTTTTGATCGTGAATTATTTATTCAGAAGCTTTAAAGCATTTTCTCGCTAGAATCTTTTCAAGAAAATTTTAATTGTGAAACTAACCTTCGGTTCGACCTACTTTTCTTTCGGGAAAAGTAGGCAAAACCTGAGGTGCGACTATAGCAGCGCAAGATCTGAAAAACTCGGCTATACCCATCTATATCTCAGTACTTCGCAGAAACATTTTTTTCATAATTTATCCTGCCTCGAACAATTGCAGATGACATTTTCGTGTATCTAATTTTCAGTTTGGAAATCTATTTGAGCTAAATAATATCCAGAATTTGAATAAATTCAAAAGCAGGTTCTTCATAAGGATGACTCGCTTTAAGCGCTTGCGCCACCAACTTCGCCCGTGTTTCTGGAACAATGGTTTCCACACGCCACTCAGGCACTTGCTCTAAACTATCTAGCTGTCCAATAAATGGATTTGCCCCCTGTACAGGCTTGAATTGCCCTGTGCCTAAAACTTGCCATGCACAGTGTTCATAATTGCCGATGCCCCCAGCACCAACTGCAAAAATGGCCTGTTTGGTCGCATCTAAATGGCTTTCAGGTACATAATAAATTAATTTCAGCACGTCTCATTCCTATTATGAATCGCATGTATTTAATCCCATTTTGAAGGAGTTCATGCCTGATTCACAAGTGATGATGTCATTTCCATTCAACGTATTTTTAAATCATTGCCTAACTGTTTAACTGCTCACCTTTCTCTCAAAAATAAATAACTTGTCAGCTAATTTTAGATTGCTGGTTTTAATTATGAATAATAATTGTTATCATTTGCATTAACATTAAATTACATAACTAACTTTAGCCCCTACCATGAATAACTCCAATCCTGCAAATTCACTTACAGCGTCACTGGCTGTGGGAAAACCGAAAAAACTCCAGCATTCAGACCTTAGCTTACTCAAATATCGCTTTATGGTGTTCTATCGTTTCTTGCTTGCGATTGTTGGTGGTTATGCCTTGGCATCCCTCACAGCAATGGTTGTCGCACAAGCATTCAGTGAATATCGTGCAGCCGCTGCCATGAGTGCAACTTTGCTGGCGTTTAGCATTCATTGTGCTGCTTTCATTTGGGTGTTCATGGTACACAAAACCTTAAAAGCCACGCTCGGCATTGTCTTGCCCTGCTTGCTGTTATGGGCAATGACCCTGTACTTAGGGGCTTGATATGCGTGTAGATCATAAAATAGAAGGCCCTCGCCAATCGATGTCATGGTTGCATACATGGGCAAGTCTGATTTTAGGCTGGTTGCTGTATGCGATTTTTGTGACAGGCACGCTGAGTTTTTTTCAGAATGAAATTACGGTTTGGATGAAACCTGAGTTACATCAGTCGGTAGCCAATAATACCCAGATCCAACAGACTCAAATTGCCTTAAATTATCTGCAAAAAAACTATCCTGATGCGGCAAGCTGGATGATGCTATTACCGAATTCATGCCAAACCACCACCGAACTGATTGTACGCAAACAAGGCGAAGACCCGCATGCACGGCGCGGCGGTGAACGGATCAGCCTAGACAGCCAAACAGGTGAAGTCTTAACTGCTCGCGACACGCGTGGCGGGAATTTTTTATATCGCTTCCATTTTGAATTGTATGGATTACCCCGACTCTGGACACGCTGGTTGGTCGGTTTTGCCACCATGTTGATGTTGGTTGCCATTGTCAGTGGTGTAATTACTCATAAAAAAATCTTTAAAGACTTTTTCACCTTCCGTTCCGGTAAGGGACAACGCTCATGGCTTGATGCTCACAATGCCACAGCCGTCTTTGCCCTGCCTTTTCATATCATGATCACCTTTAGCGGCTTGCTCCTGTTAATGTTCATGCTGATGCCTTGGGGAATCAATCAGGTCTATTCAGATCGGCAGGAATTTATAAAAGATTTACGCACACAGACCAATGCTCAGTCCGCTAAACCTCAATTTGAAGTACGCGCTGCAGAGCCGTCCGCACAAAATACTGGAATGCATCAGCATCCTCGTACAGCAACCAATCCAGCTGAACAACAAAATATGCAAGTCCGTTCAGGTGAACCCTCATCTGGCCGTGAGAGACAAGGTCATGGCGCACATGAACCTCGTGAGCTCCATGAAAAACCAAGTCAAGCCGCAGTACTGGCAGACCTCACCCCTATGTTGAATTATGCCGCAGCACAATGGCAAAGCAATCCGATCGGTTCAATCCAAATTATTGCACCTAACACCACAGATGCCACAGTAGAAATTAAAGCGCTGTATGCTGAAAGCGTCATTGCCCGAAATGTCATGCCGAGTTTTCAATTTAATGGAGTTACTGGAGAAAATACCACAGACCCGCAAACAGCTTACCGCACCTCAGTTCCCATGGGGATTTACAATGTGGTGACCGTATTACACGAAGCACGTGGCTTAGACCTAAGCTTACGCTGGTTACTGTTCGGCTCAGGGGTTTTAGGCACCTTAATGGTCGCAACAGGACTGATATTGTGGTGTGTAAAACGTGCCCCACAACAACAAAAGCAAGGTTATAAATCATTTGGCTATCGCTTAGTTGAAGTCACCAATATTGCCGCCATCATTGGCTTACCTCTTGCGTGCGCTGCATATTTCTATGCCAACCGCCTATTACCTTTGCAGTTAGAAGCCCGTGCCGAATGGGAAATCCGCAGTTTCTTGATGGCATGGCTATTCAGCCTCCTCTATGCGATGTTTCGTAACCATCGCCAAGCATGGCTCGAACTGCTGTTCTTCAGCAGCCTCGTATATGCAGGTTTGCCTGTTCTGAATGTTGTTACAGGTGGACAACCACTGTGGCACAGCATTGCCAATGGTCAATGGATGATTGCCAGTTTCGATTTAATGACTTGGGTATTGGCAGGAATTTTTTATCTAGCATATCGCAAAGTTAAGCAGCACAAAGGCGTGGTGGCAAAACCCAAGAAAGTCCCGCAAAAACCACAGGAGATCAGTCCATGAGTTTTTTTCTCTTGATTTGGTTAATCTCCAGTTTAGCATTCATCGCTTTAGCAAGTGCCATGACGAAGCACCAGAAACAGATTTTTAATCGCGAGCTTAACCCTGTTCAGAGCAGTATTGCTACCACCTTAGGTTGGCTACTCTTATTGACTAGCCTCGTGATTTGTCTGCTCTCAGGAAAAATCAGCAGCATGCTCAGCTATTGGGTTGGCGTCTTAACTTTCGCTGCCTTACTGATTGGGCTCATGCTAAGTTATTACCCTGATAAAATAAAAAATCTCGCTTATCTACTGATCGGACTCACAGTAATCACCGCAGGATTTCTTCTGTTTTAAAGCTACACAATCATCTCGAATTTTCAGTTATAATCTCCCAGCCAATCTTCTGATTGGCTTTTTTATTGCTTGTGAATGGAATTGTTATGTCTCGTCTTCCCTCTATTTCTGCGGAACTGATTAATCGAGCAAGTGCAGGTAATGCCGAAGCTCAGTTTGAATTAGCCAATCTCTACATGGAAAGTGAAGATGAGCAGGATATTGAACGTGCCGAAGAATGGGCACTCAAAGCTGCGGGCAATGGTCATGTGGAAGCCATGTACTGGCTAGGTGAAGGCTATGTGGTCTATGCCAAAGAACTGCTTGAAGAAGATCCGACCGAAGCCAACACTTATTTTGAACATGCCTATCACTGGCTCAAACAAGCCAGTGCCTTGAATCATCCTGCAGCGATTTTAGAATTAGCGGGTTTTTATCGCCGCGGTAATATCGTAGAAAAAGATGTTGCCAAGTCCGTTGCCTTAGTACAACAAGCTGCAGAGTTAGGCGAAGTACAAGCCATGCGTGATTTAGCCTGTATCTATGAGCATGGTTTGGGCGTAGAAATTGATGAAGCCAAA
The DNA here is from genome assembly GCF_054112845.1 of Acinetobacter sp. NigerLNRRAM0016. NCBI lineage: Bacteria > Pseudomonadati > Pseudomonadota > Gammaproteobacteria > Moraxellales > Moraxellaceae > Acinetobacter > Acinetobacter sp. NigerLNRRAM0016. The sequence goes on along the minus strand of NZ_JBSYVT010000002.1, from coordinate 52,603 downwards.
GCAGACGAATGGTCACTCAAGGCACAACAATTCAGCTAAGCCCAATCAATTTCAAGCCCATGTTCAGCATGGGCTTTTTATTCAAATCGAAATTTTGTATTCACAAAAATAATATTCAAGTCCTGTTTCGGCTTGAAATTCTTTTTCGACATTTGAAAGCGGGTTGGACTGATTTTTTGTACTTTGCCATCCCAACAAAAAGACACCAATTCCCCTGCCTCACGTTCAACCGTGAGCTTAAAATCTGCAATCGGTTTAGCCCAGTTCGCACCCGTGGTCAGAATATAACTCAGTGCGCTATAGGGTGCATGTTGTGCCTTTGCCTTGCGTAAACCCGCTTTAAAGGAAGAATCCATACAATAGGTTTTTTCGTCTTCATCGGGATACAGGGCAACTGAACCGCCAACTAGAGGTCGATACTGATGTTGAATACGCGTGATGGCATTGGCTTTAAAGGTCTGCTGCCAGCTATACACCACTTGCGCTTCCCAATAAACCTCATCACCGTGATCATACGATTTCAACAAGGCTTGTACTTTCGGGTTATTACACTGCATCATCTTGGCACTGATTTTTTCAATCTCCTGATTCTGCGTCCACGGCAGCATAAGTTCCTGATCAGACAAACCACAGGCTTTCAATGCTGTCGTGACATCAATAACAGGATCTTCCGCGGATGCATCTGGCATGGCATTTGGATCAGGTAAGAAAGCACGCACATGTGTAGTAGGTTTGAGTAACTGACCATTTTGTCGAACCTGAAAGCTTTGGATTAAACCTTCGGTATCTGCAAAATCACTGTCTCTGGAACTACTGACACGGGGTAAAGGAAACAAAATCGTTTCGGTAATGTCACGCGTGGTGAGATTCTTAAAATGATAATCCACCCGAATCTGTTTTTTACTGATGAATAAGTCTTCGCTTTGCATTGAAATATTAGGGTTATGTACATACTCGACCCCGCCTGTACCCACAAAACCTGTACTGTCATTGGCATGTGCACTAGCCACAATCGCCATGCTTAGCCAAAAACCGAGCCATTGTTGTTGATTCATTTCTCATCCTTTCAAGGTATTCTGATTTTTTTGATGGTTCTTTTTATACTATATTGAATTTATTTAAGATTAGACAATTTTAGGGGACTTTCATGCCATTCAGACAAATGCTTCTCACCCTCTCGACCCTACTGCCCTCAAGCATACTGTTCGCTCAACCAACTTTTCAGGATTATCCTGCCCCAGTTTATACAGGAAAAAACTATACGGTTGTGCTGAATAAAGAAACCAAACTGTATAAAACCTTAATGACTGAACTTTCGCAACAGCCTGTCAATTTTGCAGGGCATTATGGTATTGAAACTTTTGGCTGCGGTGGTGGCTGCGTCGCAGGTTTACTCTATGATGCAAAAACAGGTACTACCGCCTATTTACCCGATTCTTTCAAAGACTGCTATACCGAACAATTTGGTTTTTCGCCAAGGCAGATAAAATTCCAACGTGATAGCCGATTACTGATTGGCACGGGAAGTCGCACAGGTGATCATGAACAATGTGAGCTGGTTTATTATCTTATTGAAGATGGTCACTTTAAAGAATTAGAAAGTTATCGAATTAATAATGGCAAAAATGACTGGGTCAATGCACTGTTTGAAGAATGGAATAAAGAACAAGACTAATCCTTTAAATCTTGTAAACCTTCATTTTATGAGATGAACACCCATAGCATGATTAAAGCATCGTAATGCCCTGTGTAAACTCCAAGCTTGATGTCGATCTATAAAAACGCATCAAGCTTCGTGTTTTTAAAGTTTGTTAATTGCGTACCGTAGATTGCAACTGCACGCCGCGATCATCAATCACAATCGCTTGTCGGCAGATTCCTTCGGCTTTACGTTGTTGCTCAAATACTTGTGCAGGCATTGGTTCAAAATTATCAAAGAAACAAATTTCCTGATCATCAATTGAATACACCAAGGACTGATTACCGACTTCATCCAGTGTATCGTAGTACACAATCACCATTTTCCCTTGCTTAATTTGGGTCTGAATTTGCGCATAGCTCAAAGCAGGCTCAATCGGGATTCGCAACGCTTTCGCCTCGCTATAGCTTTGTCTTTCGGTACGGTCAATATTCGGATCAGGGTCTGTATGGAAAGAGACCTTAAATCCAATCTTCTTTAAGGCAACCGCCAAAGCAATGGTAAACGTGCCATCTTGATGATCATGTCGGCATAACTTGATCAGTTCATTCATATCGACATGCACGCCATGATGTTGCAGCAACATCCAAACCGCAAAGACGCCGCAGTTTGCTTCTAGATTCAATAGCGAATCAGGAATCTCTAAAGCCATACGTTTGATCTCAAGATGTAATGGGCGGATGATAATGCTTATGGATTTAAACTCAAGGATTATTCCAGCAACCTGAGCTTTGACTATCAGAAAATTCCACCTCAACTTGTGGAGCTAACTTATTTATTTCAGTATAAATACGATGACACTCTGATTGGTCTTTAGAGTAAGTAGAAATTGCAATTTTACCACTCAATTTATGCTTAAAAATTTGATTAACCAAGTGAGACTCTTGTTCACCCATACCCCAGCCATAAATAACCAAATTATGAGCTATGTTAATTAAACTCGGTTAGACTTCATAGTAAATCGTACTCAGATATTGACTTGTCTTGATAGATTCCTCTTTCTTTTTGCCAGTACCCTCAGCCACAAATAAAGGAATTTTTTCATCAGACCATTGATCTGTTATTACCTCTAATAAATTATTATTTATATTAGATTTAAGCTTGCTTTCTATGTTTTTTACATCCCTAAATATAGATAAATTTCCATGTTGATAAAACGTTAAAGTAACCGTCTTTTGGTTGCGTATAGGTGTTCTCAGCGTTGCCCAATCATCCCTAAAACTGCCACCTGATTGAAAACAATCTTTAAATATATGACCATCACAATTTATTTCTGAATCATTTCCAAACATAAGAACCCAGTACAACAACAGATCATAATTTAGTGAAACAATCGTGCTAAAGTACTTAGTAAAATCATACAGTTGGGGTAACTGATCTTCAATTTGATCTCTTGTACAATGTACTTCTCGTACAACTTGAATCAATGCATTTTTTATATTTTCATAGGCTTGATTTGTTTTACAATCTTCGATGTTCAATTTTTCATTAATTAATTTAGCATGCCAAACTAAACGGAGAATTAACTCAAAGTCAGTTGTATCAAATTCTTTAAAAAGCATTGAAATATCTTCATTAAAAAGTAGTAATTCTTCCGCTTTTTCTTTTAATGAACTAAACCCAAATTTAGAATGCAGCGCCATACTTGCACCATTACCAATAATTAGACTACCCTTTGAATAATCTTCTTTAATGTCACCCCATTCTTTAATTTGATATTCGAATTCATTACTCATTGAATCATATCAAAATTTTCTTATCAACCAGATATTAACCAATTACAGATTGGAACAAAATCAATTTCCAAGTACAATAGCCCGCAGTCGAGGGATGCTGCGACTTTCTTACAGGCACATAAATGTAAGATCGCTAGGCTCGACGATTCGGTTGGACACTCGTTCTAATCAACAACGGCATCCGCGAACATAATGATCAATTTTTGTTTTTATAAGGAGATCGTAATGAACGCGGTTAATGCTTCATTTACAGATTACAAAGTTGCTGACATCACTCTAGCTGATTACGGCCGTAAAGAAATCAAACTTGCTGAAGCTGAAATGCCAGCTTTAATGGGTCTTCGTAAGCGTTATTCTGCTGCAAAACCACTTGCAGGTGCGAAAATCCTTGGCTGTATCCACATGACCATTCAAACTGCTGTTTTAATTGAAACATTAGTTGAATTAGGCGCAGAAGTTCGTTGGACTTCATGCAATATCTTCTCTACTCAAGACCACGCTGCTGCTGCAATTGCTGCTTCTGGTGTTCCTGTATTTGCTTGGAAAGGCGAAACAGAAGAAGAATACATGTGGTGTTTAGAACAACAAATCAATGTAAATGGCACACCTTGGGATGCCAACATGATTTTGGATGATGGTGGTGATTTAACCCTACTTGTTCATGAAAAATATCCTGAAGTGATTGCAAAAATCCACGGTGTAACTGAAGAAACAACAACGGGCGTACAACGTCTGTATGAAATGCTTCGTGATGGTACTTTGAAAGTTCCTGCAATCAACGTGAATGACTCAGTAACTAAGTCTAAAAACGACAACAAATATGGTTGCCGTCACTCACTGAATGATGCCATCAAACGCGGTACAGATATGCTTTTATCTGGTCGTCGTGCACTTGTGATTGGTTACGGTGATGTCGGTAAAGGTTCTGCTCAATCACTTCGTCAAGAAGGCATGATTGTACGTGTCACTGAAGTTGACCCTATCTGTGCTATGCAAGCATGCATGGACGGTTACGAAGTTGTATCTCCATACAAAAATGGCGTACAAACTGGCAAGAAAGAAGACATCAATGTTGACATTCTTCAAAATACTGACCTCATCGTAACGACTACAGGTAACTACCACGTATGTGATGCTGCAATGCTTGATTCATTAAAAGCAGGTGCAGTGGTGTGTAACATCGGTCACTTCGACACTGAAATCGACACCAACTACTTACGTGGTTACAAGTGGGTTGAAGTGAAGCCACAAGTTCACCAAGTTTACCGTTCTGAAAATGACAGTGACTACCTCATTCTTCTTTCTGAAGGTCGTTTGGTTAACCTTGGTAATGCAACGGGTCACCCATCACGTATCATGGATGGTTCATTTGCTAACCAAGTACTTGGTCAAATGCACTTGTTCGCTGAAAAATTTGCTGATCTTCCAGAAGATCAAAAACAAGCAGCGATTCGTGTAGAACTACTTCCTAAGAAATTAGATGAAGAAGTTGCTGCGGCAATGGTTGCTGGTTTTGGTGGTGTCTTGACTCAATTGACTCAAGAACAAGCAGACTACTTAGGTGTAGCTGTTGAAGGTCCGTTCAAATCCGACGCTTATAAATACTAAGTTGCAAACCTCTCCTAACCTCTCCTGTTAGGAGAGACTTTCATTACAGAATGATGTTAGCAGTGAAATCTTGTTATCTCTATTCAATGTAATGAATCGCCTTCTCCCTCTGGGAGAAGGATGGGATGAGGGTAAACACAAAAAATAGCATTTATAAAAAAGGATTTGATGATGAGCAAAAGAGTTCCAATTTCTTTTGAGTTTTTCCCAACCAAAACCGATGCTGGCGCAGAAAAACTTAAAGTCGTACACCAAGAACTTCAGTTATTAAACCCAGAGTTCTTCTCGATTACTTACGGTGCTGGCGGTTCTACCCGTGAACGTACCCTTGCTGCCATTGCTGAATTCAATGGTAAAGGTACGCCTGTTGCGCCGCACTTATCTTGTATTGGCGATGACAAAGCACGTATTGCTGAATTACTCGACATCTACAAAGATCAAGGCATTGACCGTATTGTCGCTTTACGTGGCGATTTACCTTCTGGACAAGTCGGTTTAGGCGAGTTGCCATACGCAACAGACCTCGTGCGCTTTATTCGTGAGCATTCAGGTGATCACTTCCATATTGAAGTTGCCGCTTACCCTGAAATGCACCCACAAGCAGAAAGCTTTGATTTAGACATTCAGCGTTTCTGCGACAAAGCCAATGCAGGTGCCAATGCAGGTTTAACGCAGTTCTTCTTTAATCCAGATGCTTACTTCTATTTTGTAGATCGCATTCAAAAAGAAGGTGTGAATATTCCAATTGCACCAGGCATCATGCCAATTACCAATGCCAGCAATTTAATTCGCTTCGCAGATGGTACAGGTGCTGAAATCCCGCGCTGGATTCGTAAACAATTGGCAACTTATGGTGACGATACCGCAAGTATCAAAGCCTTCGGTCATGAAGTTGTCGTGAAACTTTGCGAACGTTTGCTTGCTGGCGGCGCGCCAAGCTTGCACTTCTACACCATGAACACCACTGATCCAACCCGTCAGCTTGTCACTGACCTTGGTTTAGCTTAATCCTGACTTTGACGAGCTGTACTTTATGCCACGTTTTTATATAGAAGCTGATTTAGCGGTTGATACCCAGATTGAACTGACTGAAACCGTTTTTCATCATTGGTGTAAAGTACTTCGCGCTCAAGTGGGCGATCAAGCCACCTTGTTCAATGGACAAGGTGGTGAATACCATGTTGAACTCACCGAAGTTGCGAAAAAGTCAGCAACTGTTCAGGTACTGACCTTTAATCCTGCCAATCGAACTCCTGCTATTCACACCCTACTCGGACAAGTCATGAGTAAAGGTGATCGTATGGATTATGCGATTCAAAAAGCAGTCGAACTGGGTGTCTCAGAGATTCAACTGTTGACCTCTGAACGCTGTGAAATGCGTTTAAAGTATGACCGTGACCAGAAAAAGCTAGATCACTGGCAAGGCATCGCGATTGCTGCCTGTGAACAATGCGGCATGAATATTGTGCCAAAAATCCTTGCACCACTCAGTTTAGAGAAATGGCTTGCGTCTGAATTACCAACGACTAAACTTGTGCTGGCACCGAATAAAGATGAAACCGATCCATTAACGCAAGCCAGTCAAAACATTGCATTGTTGATTGGTCCCGAAGGTGGTTTGAGTGAGGCTGAAATTCAGGCTGCAAATGAAGTTGGCTTTATGAACTGGTGTATTGGCGAACGTGTATTGCGTACCGAAACTGCACCTGTGGTTGCATTGTCTATCCTTAATTACAATGTTAGACCATAGTTTTTCTAAAATGATGAAAATACAGATGGATTAGATTGATATTTATGAATAACCTGATTAATCTAAATGTGATTCAATATTTTGTGATCTGATTAAACGACTAAACAAATGAATGGAACGTATAACCTATACTGTATCTAGAACAAAACAAAAATAAGGTTATGAATGTTATGCCAGATTTTTTAGATGCGAATCTTAGACCGCAGTTACGCGCTGCGCAAATTCATAATTCCATAAGGCATATCCAATTATTTTTGGCCAGCATTCTCATCATTTTTTTATATGTTTATTGCGTTTATCAGTTTAATTTTTCACACTTTTCCGTTTATTTTAATATTTGGTTTTTTCTGACTGCATGTTGTGTCAGTCTGTTTTGGTTACTCACTGCGCTCTGGTTTAAATCCGAACAATATCAAGTCTCTCAGGCACATCGCTGGGTACAATTTCTTTGCATTAGTGTCGGCAGTTTAATCGCAATTGGAATTGCCCTGATTTATTACTACTTGCCTGAAGTCAATCCAAATTTTGAACCTGTGCATGCATTAACCTTATCCGCCTTAATGCTGATTGTGACACAAACCTTAGCCCTGACCTTTTTGACCCAACGTCTAGATTATTTTTGCTTAATTTTTATTCCTTCCATCATTCCTTACTTTGTCTCTCAATTCATTCTGACTGACCAAATTAATCAACTCTTCCATCTCACCGTCAACTTTGTGCTCATTGTCATCCTGCTCTGCGCCAATTCCACTACCCGCATTCATAAGCGCTTGTCTGCTTTGTTTTTACGGAACAATCAACTGATTAAAAATGCTGAACAGCAAGTGGCTTGGACTGAAGACTTATGTGTACAATTAAAAAATGAGATGGACAAATCCAAAGAAATTGAATTACAGCTCCAGCAGAATAACCAACTTTTAGAGCAAAAGATTAAAGAACGTACTTTTGATATTGAACAGATGAACCTCAACTTAGAAAATCAGAAACAAAATTTAGATCTTGCCCATGAAATTGCAGGGTTAAAACCTTGGGACTGGAACATTAAAGAGCGTCACATCTCTGTCAATGATTACCAACAACAGAAAAAGCGCAAACACTCTAAAGAACATAGTATTCAATTACAAAACATCATTCACCCAGATGATTTACTTGGTTTCAAGACTGCACTCAAACAACATCTTCGTGCTGAAACTGACCGTTACGAGGCTACGTATCGCGTGCAACAAAACACAGGCGAATGGACATGGGTGCATGATATTGGTCGCGTCATCGAGCGCGATCCAATCAATAAAAAGCCGTTGCGTATGGTCGGTATACAACGCGATATTCACCGCGAACGGACCGATCAGGAACGTTTAAAACTTGCAGCCAGCGTACTAGAACAAGCAGCCGAAGGCATTTTCATTCTGGACAAGCACTTGCATTATGTAAATGTGAATCCTTTTTATGAAAAAATTACAGGCTTTAATAAAGAAGATTGTTTGGGACAACACCTGTTTGCCATTACGACAAACAAAAAGTCTTATCAACAACAAAATCAGCATGACATTCTTGAACAATTAGAGCGCACTGGCGAATATGACGGTGAACTGACTGAAAAATTCCGCTCTGGCAAAGAATTGACTTTATGGCTGCACATTAATGCTATTCACGATGAGCATAACCGTGTCATCAACTACATTGGCATTGTTTCTGATTTAACCGAACGCAAACTGCAAGAACAGCGTTTATCTTATCTTGAAAATTACGACACCTTAACCGACCTACCTAACCGTTTTTACTATAACTATCAATTGCATCAATATTTGGTGTCGCATCAAGATTCGATTCAGCAACTAGCTGTCATTCGACTCAATATTGACCGTTTCCGTCCACTGAATGAATTCTTGAGCAACAATGGTGGTGACGAACTTTTACGACAAGTCGCACAGCGCCTACGTCTCACCAATACCGAAGCACTGTTCCTTGCACATTTGAATGGCGATGACTTTGCTATTGTCTATGAAATTTCACATATCCGCCCTTCCATTCAGCAGCATTGTGAACGGATACAGGAAGCTTTTGCAGAGTCTTTCGATGTGTTTGGGCAAGAACATTTTATTACTGTGTCCATGGGGATTTCATTCTACCCAGAACATGGTCGCCAACTCGACTACTTGAATAATTGTGCGGAACAGGCCTTAACGGAAGCCAAGCGTTTAGGTGGTCATACCATCAAATATTATTCCAGTGACAATACTGCATTGCTTGAGCAAGGGATTTATCTGGAACGCGATTTACGCCAAGCCATTCGTAATGATGAGTTAATCGTCTATTACCAGCCGAAGATCAATTTTAAAGATCAGCATGTCTATGGTTTTGAGGCATTGGTACGCTGGAATCATCCCACCAAAGGCATTATTCCACCTGCACTGTTCATCCCAATGGCAGAAAAAACCAGCCTGATTTCAGATATTGGACGCATTGTAATTCGCAAAACAGCGGTACAGATCAGTTACTGGAATTCCATTGGCTTCAAAAACATTTGTGTTTCTGTCAATGTCGTGGCGCAACAACTGCAACGAGGGCAACTGCTTTCCGATCTAGATGATGCCATTCAGACTTATCAGATTTCTGGGGAAAGTTTAGAGCTGGAAATTACCGAATCTTCACTGATTGAAAACTCAAAAAACGTCAAGCTGTTGCTGGATCAAATTAAACAACGCCATATCAATATCGCTTTAGATGACTTTGGTACAGGCTACTCTTCACTGGCTTATCTAGCCGAGTTCCCGATTGATATTCTAAAAATAGATCGGGCTTTCATTGCCAATATCGGGGATGGCAAACAAGATGCCATTATTAGCGCGATGGTCGCTATGGGTAAAGCCATGGGATTGACCGTTGTGGCTGAAGGAATTGAAACCGAACAGCAGCTTTGTTACCTTGAAAAACTGCAATGTGACATCGCCCAGGGTTATCTCTTCTCCAAGCCTTTATCTGAGAAAAACGCCACTGAATACCTTCAACAACACAAACTTATACCCTCTTAATCTAAGTCAATAGGCTGAAGGTCTAAGTTTGTGCAAAAAAGAAACGTGTTCGACTGGGCTTAAAAGACAAGTAATGGTATATTCGAGCAAATTCAGCAAAAACCACCAGCCTCGCTGGGCCACTCAGTAACAAACGAGATTCAGATGGACGATCAATCATTAAAACAGCAAGCTTTGTATTATCACGAGTTTCCAACCCCAGGTAAAATCAGTGTTACACCAAGCAAGCAGCTGGTCAACCAACATGACTTAGCCCTTGCTTATTCCCCAGGTGTTGCTGCACCTTGTTTAGAGATTGAACGCGACCCTTCAACTGCAGCCCTATATACTGCTCGTGGTAACTTAGTTGCCGTTGTCAGTAACGGTACTGCTGTACTTGGACTAGGCAACATCGGTCCATTAGCGTCAAAACCTGTAATGGAAGGTAAAGGCGTACTGTTTAAGAAATTTGCTGGTGTTGACGTATTCGACATCGAAATCGCTGAAAATGATCCAGACAAAATCGTTGATATTGTTGCAGCGTTAGAACCAACATTTGGCGGTATTAACCTCGAAGACATTAAAGCACCTGAATGTTTCTACATTGAGCGTAAACTACGTGAACGCATGAACATTCCTGTGTTCCACGATGACCAACACGGTACCTCAATCATTGTAGGTTCTGCTTTACTGAATGCACTTCAGTTAAATGGCAAAAAAATTGAAGAAATCAAAATCGTAGCTTCAGGTGCAGGTGCTGCTGCCCTTTCATGCTTAGATTTACTTTGTGCAATTGGTGCCAAAAAAGAAAACATCATCGTTGCGGATTCACGCGGTTTGTTAACCACCAAACGTGAAGGTCTTGATGAATCGAAATTGCGTTATGTACAAGATATCGAAGGTACTCAACTGGCAGATGTAATTGCTGGCGCTGACATGTTCCTTGGTCTTTCTGCTGCTGGCATCTTAACCAAAGAAATGGTTAAGGAAATGGCAAATGATCCGATCATCTTTGCATTGGCAAACCCAGATCCAGAGATTTTACCAGAGCACGCGCACGAAGTTCGTCCAGACGTGATTATGGCGACAGGTCGTTCTGACTATCCAAACCAAGTCAACAACGCGCTTTGCTTCCCATACATCTTCCGTGGTGCTCTTGATGTTGGTGCAACCACCATTAACGAAGAAATGAAAATTGCTTGCGTATACGCAATTGCGCGTATGGCACACATTGAAGCAGATGCTGCAACCTACGGTGAGAAATCTGCATCATTTGGTCGTGACTACTTGATTCCACGCCCACTTGATCAACGCTTGATTCTTGAAATTGCACCTGCTGTTGCGCAAGCCGCAATGGATTCTGGTGTAGCAACTCGTCCAATCGAAGATTTCTCTGCTTACCGTCAACGCTTGTCTGAGTTTGTTTATAACTCTGCATTCATGATGAAGCCGATTTTCGCACAGGCAAAAACAGATCCTAAACGTATTGCTTATGCAGAAGGTGAAGACCTTCGCGTATTACGTGCTGTACAAATTGCTGTAGATGAAGGCATGGCGAAGCCAATTTTGGTGGGTCGTACTGCAGTCATCGAAGCCAACATCAAAAAATTAGGTTTACGTTTAGAACACGGCGTGAACATTGAAATTGTTGACCAAGAAAAGAACCCGAACTACGAAAAATTTGCTGAAGACTACTACGACATCATGCAACGTAAAGGGGTAACACCTGAATACGCTCACCGTGAAGCGCGTCGTCGTTCAACATTAATCGCGGGTATGTTGGTTAAACATGGTCTTGCTGATGGTATGTTGTGTGGTACTTACTCAAGCTATGACATTCACTTAGATTTCGTGAAAAATGTCATTGGTTTGAAAGAAGGTCGCACCAACTTCTTCACTCTAAATGCATTAATGCTTGAAGATCGTAATCTGTTTATTGCCGATACTTATGTAAATACCAACCCGACTGCCGAACAGTTGGCTGAAATGACGATTTTAGCTGCTGAAGAAGTTCGTCGTTTCGGTATGACACCTCGTATTGCATTACTTTCACATTCGAGCTTCGGTTCAGATCAAAATGATCCAAGCGCGCAAAAAATGCGTAAAGTATTTGAAATCTTGAGTGAAATTGCACCTGAACTTGAAGTTGAAGGTGAAATGCACGGTGATGCAGCAATGGACGAAACTATTCGTCACTTTGCCTTCCCGAACTCACGTTTCAAAGGTTCTGCAAACTTGTTAATTATGCCGAACCTTGATGCTGCAAACATTTCATTCAACCTATTAAAATCAACTTCTGGTAACAACGTTACCATTGGTCCTATTTTACTTGGTGCAGCGAAACCTGTTCACATTCTGACTCCAACGACAACGACACGTCGTTTAGTCAACATGACAGCATTAACTGTGGCTGAAATTCAGCAAGCTGAAACTGAAGCACTTTAATCTTTAGTGAAAAGCTCAAGTTATTGACTTGAGAAAACCTCTATTCTGTAGCATGATTGCTTGAAGAATAGAGGTTTTTTCATGCGAGTTTATTTAGTAGGCGGTGCAGTACGAGATCACTTACTCGGACACCCCTATCACGAAAAAGATTATGTCGTTGTTGGAGCTACTCCAGAGCAATTACTTGCGCTCGGCTATCAGCCTGTAGGCAAAGATTTTCCCGTTTTTCTACACCCAGAATCAAAAGAAGAATATGCATTGGCCCGCACTGAACGCAAGTCTGGACAGGGATATCATGGTTTCGAATTCTATACCGATGTCAGTGTCACCCTAGAAGATGACTTAATTCGTCGTGACTTAACCATCAATGCCATGGCGATGGATGAAGAGGGTCAAATCTATGATCCCTATCAGGGTCAGCAAGACCTCGCCAATAAAATTCTGCGCCATGTTTCCAATGCCTTTGTTGAAGATCCCCTACGGGTACTACGCGTTGCGCGTTTTGCTGCGCGCTATAAACCTTTAGGTTTCAGCATTGCCACCGAAACACTGGATTTAATGCGTCAATTGGCAGAATCAGGTGAACTGAATGCATTGACTCCTGAACGTGTCTGGAAAGAAACTTCGCGCGCACTCATGGAACCGCATGCGGATGTTTATTTTGAAGTATTGGAAGCTTGTGGTGCTTTAAAAGTTTTATTCCCTGAAATTCAGGCTTTATTTGGTATTCCGCAGAGACCTGAATATCACCCAGAAATTGACTGCGGTATTCATACCCTAATGTCCCTGCATCAAGCTTGTAAAGCCAATTACTCGCTGGATGTTCGCTTTGCTGTACTGGTGCATGATTTGGGTAAAGCGCTGACTCCTGAGCATGAATTACCTCGGCATATCATGCATGAAGAGCGTGGCATTCAACCTGTCACGGAGGTTTGTGATCGACTGAAAGTGCCGACTCAAACCAAGCAATTGGCTTTGGCCGTGTGCAAAGAACATTTAAAATGTCATCAAGCCTTTGCACTGAAACCTGGCACTCTATGGCGTCTGCTGCAGCGTCTTGACGTGCTACGTCGCCCAGAACGTGTTGAAGCATTTATTCAAGCTTGTGAATGTGATGCCCGCGGACGTCTGGGACTTGAAGAGCGTGAATATCCTCAAGCTGAATATGTCCGTAATGCCATGGAAATTGTGCGCGGCATTAAAGCTCAGGATTTACCTGCAGACATTCAAGGCTCCGAAATTGGTGAGATGCTGATTCAACGTCGCATTCAAGCCTTGGAAGCCTATAAAGCCCAACACCATGCAATAGACAATCCACAATAAAAAAAAGCCCTTTATCCCGACTAGATAAAGGGCTTTTGACTCACTTAAAAGATTTAAATTTATGCAATCTGTGCAGGGAAAGTAATCACCTGCTCTAAACGCATCTTTTCGGTCGCGACCATCAATAAACGATCAAGACCTAAGGCAATCCCCGCACATTCACTCATCTGCGGTAAAGCAGCCAATAGATATTCATCAATAGGCATTACATGCAAACCTAACTGTGCACGCTCTTGATTATCTGCCTCGAAACGCTGACGCAACACATCCGCATCAATCAACTCATCATAAGCATTGGCAAGCTCTAAACTTTCGATATACAGTTCAAAACGTGCAGCAACCAGCTCACCATCTTCATCGAGTTTGGTTTTAGCCAAAGACGCCAATTCAGGTGGGAAATCCGTTAAGAATACAGCCGTATCAAAACCAAGACTCGGTTCGACAAAGTGCGAAAACAATAAGTCGATATAGCCTAATCGGTCATCACCCAAGTCCAGATTTAAACCCACTCGCTGACAACACTCTTTCAATTCTTTCAGTGTGGCTTGTAATGGATTCAAATCCAAACGATCCATAAAAGCATGTTTATAGCTTAAGATGGTCGGACGAATTTCACCAAAGCGCTGTGCCAAAGTCACATTCAGTAAATCTGCCACCTCAAACATCAAATCTTTCAAACTAAAGTGCGGACGATACCACTCCAGCATACTAAACTCACTGTTATGCTTACGCCCATGTTCATCATCACGGAAAACCTTGCAGATTTGATAAATTGGACCACTACCACTCGCCAATAAGCGCTTCATCGCAAACTCGGGTGAAGTCTGTAAATAATGTGTAGCCAATTTTCCCTGTACATGACGCTGTGCCTGTACTGAAGCCAAATGCACATCGGTCACCCCTGCCTGTGAAAGAATTGGGGTTTCCACCTCTAACACTTGTCGTTCAGCAAAGAATTGACGAATCTGGGTATACATTTTGGCACGCGCTTGCATAGCTGCTAAATCACACGTCGGTTGATAGTGAATTTGACTCATGCTTGCGGACCTCCGTGTGCTGCCCACTCACGTCGCAGTGGATATTTTTTTCTTAAAGTATCAAAAGCGTGTTGTTCAACTTTACCCTGCTTTACACAAGCTCTTAAATTGGCATCATCTTGTGCAATATCATAAATTTGAGCTAAATATTGGGTTAGAACCGTTTTAAAATCTGCTTGAGCAAAATATGGTTCACAACTTGGTAACTGGGTTTCAAAGCGTTTTGTAGCTGCTAGATTAAAAACCTGACAAAAGTCTTCATAAATCATCTGCGTGCCACGCGCTTTTCCTTCAAGACTGTAGCCTGCAATATGCGGGGTCACGAGGGCTAACAACTGTAACAACTCTTCCGAAATTTCAGGTTCATGTTCAAATACATCTAATACCACTTTACGATGCGTGACACGAATATCCTGCATTAAGGCTGCTTCCTCGACCACAGGACCACGTGCAGAATTAATGAGTATGGCATTCGGTTTCATTTTCGCTAAAGATGCAGCATTAAACAGATGGTAAGTCGGATGTTGTCCCGTTTTGGTTAATGGCACATGAATTGAAATGGCATCCGCCTGTGCTAATAATGCTGAAAAATCTACTTGGGTAACAGCCTCTTTGCTAACCAATGGATCATAAGCAATCACCTGCCAACCCAACAATTGCGCCATCGTCGCAAGACGTGAACCGACATTCCCTAAACCGACAATCCCTAGGCAAAAATTTTGCTCGGCAGAAATAAGTTCAGGTTTTAAATGTAAAAGTGCCGTAATCACATATTCAGCGACCGCTTGTGCATTACATCCAGCAGCATTCGACCATGGAATACCTGCGGCATTTAAAGCTTGAATATCCAGATGGTCTGTACCAATCGTCGCACTCCCGACATAACGCAATGCCGTATTTTGCACCAAAGCCGCATTCACCTTGGTCACGGAACGAACCAAAAGTGCATCAGCATCAACAACGTCTTGATGACTCAGGTTACGACCTGCAACATGTTGGATTGCACCGAATTCCGAAAAAAAATAATCGGTAAAAGCAAGATTTTCATCAGCCACAATTTTCATGATTTAGACCAGCTATGGATTCTGAACTATATTACTGCTTTAGAATTACACTGACTATTCAAATACGGGGGTTTCAATTTTTCTGATGGCGTTTTGCCGCACTTCTGTTTAGTTTGCACTCAAAATATCAAACTTATACATTAAAAATATTTCATCTCAGCACATTGCCACTTAGAATGCACAGCACTTTCACTATATACCATGCGACATGTTACGCCTTTCCTTAATTTCTTGCGCTCTGCTGTTTGCAGGCTGCACTTTCGGCACAAGTAAAGAAATAAAACAAGCCGAAAAAATGCTCGAACAATTTCAATGCCACAATATTGAATCCAGCCAAATGATGCATAGCCCGATCAATAGTTATCATGAGCATGCCCTAGGTAACAGTCGTCAAAAAGTAGAGGCTTATGTGCAAAGTTATAAAGATGGAGACATTCTGTTCCATGAACCCTTGCCTGATGTCATCTCGGCTGAATATGAACATTATAAAGAAGCCTGCCAGTCACTGGGTGGCTTAAGTCAATAACCCCATTCATTAAGATAAAAAAGCGAGGATAGCCGCACTAACCTCGCTTTTTATTTACCCAATTATTTTAAGCATCTTGTTGATTCAAATAGCGAGTATCAATGCTGAACTTCTCAGGAAATTTCGGTTGAATGCTGGCATAGAACTGCATAATTTCCTGCATGTCTTGCTCATAATTTCCTGTTGGATAAACAATTTTACCGACGCCCGCTTCTTTCTTTTCATAATCCATGTAGGCTAAGGCAATCGGCACACCCGCATTGACCGCAACATGATAAAAACCCGTTTTCCATTGTTCTTGCTTAGAACGCGTCCCTTCTGGTGTAACCAGCATCACCAGTTGAGGATGAGTTTTAAATAAATCCGTCATCAGTTCAACCATACTTGGTCGAGCCTCACCTTCTTTTTTCGGACGACGGTCAATTCCAATCCCCCCCATGGCACGCACAAATGGCCCAAAAGGCAATTTCATATAACTGTCTTTAATGGTCAGTCGAACATTGACGCCAAGTGCTTTCAAAGCTAAACGTGCATAAAGCGCATCCCAATTACTGGTATGTGGTGCCGCAATCATGACACATTGCTCTAAATGTTCAGGCCAATGGTTATCAGTCTTCCAACCCATTAATGCCAAAGATTGTTCAGCCAACTTCTCAAACACAACAACACCAAAAGCAAAAAAAAAGACAGCGAATTCTATCAGCCTATTTGAATAAAAGAAGCACCCATTGTTTAAAAATAAATCTATTAATATATAAATGTATAAAATGTTAGTTTCTACATTTTCAATTCATTTTTTATTTTTTCCAGCAATTTGCATCATGCAATTTTTAGCCTGTTTAAAATTCTAAAAACTCCATAATTAGTTGGAAAATTCTTATGCATTTACATGCCTCATCTGACTCAGCTTTTGCTCTTTATTTGTAAAAAAATATCTCCTAATTTAAACATACTGATTCATCCTGAACCATGCTGTCACATTAATATTCAATGACTCTTGTATTACAGAACACAACTTAGCTTAACATTTTCAATATTTCATCATTTTATAAATACATTTATTTTACCAATTGATCTAAAGATTAACTTTATACAGTAAAAATAGGCTTAAGGACTCTATGATGAATAAAATGCTGTTTACCGCACTCTTCTGCTCTCTGGGATTAGTCGCATGTGCAAAGCCCACACAAAACGTTGAAACCCATGCAGTGAGTACGGAAACTCAAGTCACAGCTTCGGCAAATACTGATACTGCCCACAATGCGCAAAGCTCACTAGATTTGGCTGGCGATTATCAGGGAACGTTGCCGTGCGCAGACTGTGAAGGCATTAAAACGCAACTCACCTTAAATGCCAACTCAACGTATAACATGACGGAAACATACTTAGGCAAAGGCGATGACCATCCATTTAAATCTTCAGGTCAATTCAGTTTTGATGATACAGGAAGTGTCATCACCCTTGATCAGAATGGCGATCCACGTAAATACTTTGTGGCGGAAAACCAACTTTATGCGCTCGATCAAGCGGGTCAAAAAATAGAAGGCAACTTAGCTCAACACTACATTTTAAATAAAGCCATCAATTAAAACAGTTCAGCCACTGTTCTAAAATTTTCCCATAAAAAAACCCTGCTTTCGCAGGGCTTTTCGAATCAGTTCGCGACTTAGTGAGCAGCGAATTGGTTCATTGTGTTTTTAGCATCGTCGTGCGCTTTAAGAGCGTTGTCACCAGAGAAGATTTCTTTGTGATCATCACCGATGTCAGAACCAGCCATTGCTTGGTGTTTAACACAAGCGATACCGCCACGGATTTCTTTACGTTGTACGCCAGCAACATAAGCCAACATACCTTCAGAACCGAAGTAACCTTGAGCAAGCTCGTGAGTAGAAAGAGCAGCTGTGTGGTAAGTCGGAAGAGTGATCAAGTGGTGGAATACACCCGCTTCACGAGAAGCATCTGCTTGGAATGTACGTACTTTCTCATCAGCATCAGCAGCTAATTCAGTTGCATCGTACTCAGCGCTCATTAATTTAGCACGGTCGTAAGCAGAAACGTCTTTACCTTCAGCAACCCAACGGTCATAAGCTTGTTGACGGAAGTTTAACGTCCAGTTGAAAGATGGAGAGTTGTTGTAAACAAGCTTCGCATTTGGAACTGTTTCACGTACACGGTTAACCATGTGAGCGATTTCGTCAACGTTTGGAGTCGCAGTTTCGATCCAAAGAAGGTCTGCACCGTTTTGTAAGCTAGACACACAGTCAAGTACAACGCGGTCAATTTGAGTGCCTTCACGGAATTGGTACAAGCCAGAAGCTAAACGCTTAGGACGGTGTAATTTACCGTTACGTTTGATCAGAATTTCGTCTTCTTGAGCATCAGCAATGTCAATTTCAACTGTGTCTAAGTAGCTGATGTATTGAGAAGCGATGTCACCTGGCTCTTTAACCACTGGGATTTTTTGAGTCAAGTCAGCGCCTTCAGAGTCAGTACGTGCAACGATGATACCGTCGTCAAGACCCATTTCTAAGAATGCATAACGTAAAGCGTGGATTTTAGCGATGAAGTCTTCGTGCGGAACAGTTACTTTACCAGCTTGGTGACCACATTGTTTAGCGTCAGATACTTGGTTTTCGATTTGAAGCGCACAAGCACCAGCTTCGATCATTTTCTTAGCAAGTAAGTAAGTCGCTTCTTCGTTACCGAAACCAGCGTCGATGTCAGCAATAATTGGCACAACGTGAGTTTCAAAGTTGTCGATTTGAGCAGTGATTTCAGCAGCTTTAGCAGTGTCACCAGCTTCTTGTGCTTTCTTAAGTGCGCGGAATAAATCGTTTAATTCTTTAGCGTCAGCTTGACGTAAGAAAGTGTAGATTTCTTCGATTAATGCAGGAACTGAAGTTTTTTCGTGCATAGATTGGTCAGGAAGTGGACCGAATTCTGAACGAAGAGCAGCAACCATCCAACCAGAAAGGTAGATGTAGCGACGTTCAGTCGTACCGAAGTATTTTTTGTTCGCAATCATTTTTTGTTGTGCGATGAAACCATGCCAGCAACCTAATGATTGAGTGTATTTGCTAGAATCGGCATCATAAGCAGCCATATCACGACGCATAATCGCAGCTGTGTATTTAGCAATGTCTAAACCAGTTTTGAAACGGTTTTGTAATTGCATACGCGCAGCA
This sequence comes from Acinetobacter sp. NigerLNRRAM0016, assembly GCF_054112845.1. NCBI lineage: Bacteria > Pseudomonadati > Pseudomonadota > Gammaproteobacteria > Moraxellales > Moraxellaceae > Acinetobacter > Acinetobacter sp. NigerLNRRAM0016. The sequence continues at coordinate 33,219 of NZ_JBSYVT010000002.1, read as the reverse complement.
TCTTCAGGACTGATGTCTGCCCATGTGTTACCGAATTTTGCTTTTAATTCGCGGATTGCATCAATCGCTGTTTGGTATGTAGTCATGATATTTTCCTGTAATAATATTAGGATTTCATCAATTGAAGCATTAGAATCTGAATAATGATTTTTGTTCAGATTTACTACACTTCATTACGATGAATACAGATTAGATTGAGTTGTAAAATTAATCCAATATCCTCAAGTAATTTTCGGTATTTTTTAAAAAAATATATAGATCAAAGTCGTGTTATAAGCAGATTGATTTATTTTAAATATTTGTTATTTATAATTTAATTATTAAGTTGAAATTTTATGAATTCTTACAAATTGAGGAAAATGATTAAAAATTCAACATTAGACTTAAGTCTTGACCTACTATTTTCTTCCATTTTAGTGCGCTTTTCAGCCAGCAATTTTTATATTTTTAAACTTAAAAATTAAAATACAGATGTATAAAATATAGTCTTAATAATGATCCTTCTTAAAAATGAAACGGCTTAATTTTACTCAATCTTGTTGAATAGATACTGGATCAACCTGTGTTGGCAACTGTCACTTTTAAAGCACCAACACTTTTCTATTTCAGTGTTTTCAGCTACTATGCGCATGCAAATGATTCAACCTTTGCCCCTGCATTTTTCATCATATTTTCTACACAAGCCTTGTCGCTTATGGCATAATCAACATAATTTCATAAGTTTATTCTTGGTATTTATTTTATGAATCTGGAGCGGGTCGACCTTAACTTACTCATTTATCTTGATGTCTTACTACGTGAGAAAAACGTCACACGTGCAGCAGAGCAATTGGGTGTAACCCAACCTGCAATGAGTAACATCTTACGTCGCCTGCGTAATCTTTTTAATGATCCCCTCTTGATTCGTTCATCTGAAGGTATGACACCAACCGAACGTGCGCTTGAATTACAGCCACGTATTCGTGATGCTTTGTCTGACCTTTCGATGATTTTAGAACCACGTACAGAATTCCGTCCTTATACCTCGAATCGTGTCTTCCGTATCATGACTTCGGACTATGCCGAAGCGACTCTCGTCCCTCGCCTAGTCAAAGCCTTACGCTCAGAAGCACCGAATGTGGTTTTAGACTTCTTAACCCCAAGTGACGTGTCTTATCGTGATATGGAGCAAGGTAAAGTCGATTTAGCCATTAACCGCTTTAATGAAATACCGCAAAGTTTCCACCAAGTGTTGGTTTGGCGTGACAGTTTTTCATGCTTACTCAACAGTAAACACCCTGCTGCATCTAACTTAAACTTAAAAAGTTATCTCGATGCCCAACATATTTGGGTATCGAAAACAGGTATGGGCGTTGGCTTTGGTGTAAACCCTGAGAAACAGGCAGGTTTAGGCTGGATTGATCAAGCTTTAGAGCGTATTGGTCAAAAGCGTAAAATTTCAGTGTTTACCCGACATTACCAAACGCCTGCTTTGCTGGCATCCAATGTCGACTTGGTGGCAACTCTACCAACACGTATTGCGCGCTTACAAGCCAAGAGCCAAAGCCTTCTGATTAAAGATCCACCTTTTTACATTCCAGAATTTGAACTGAAGATGGCATGGTGTCCGTTATTGCATCATCATCCTGCACATCGTTGGTTGCGTCAACTTATTCTGTATGTTGCGCGTCAGATGATTGAAGAAGAAAATCGTGAATTTTTATTAAATAACACACAATTTTCACATTATTAATTAGATTTTTCTTAAATTCTTCTTTTTTAAGATTATACTGTTAGCACTTCGGGAGGTTTCCATTCTTCCCCAAGTGCTTTTCTGTGTTAAAAATATTTCATAATAATGATGATCCGCAGGTGGATTCGTGAGCCTCTTCCAGAATATTATAATCATTGCACTTCTGATTGCAGGAGCGGGCTTTCTGTCCCTGACTGAAATTGCCCTCGCTGGTGCACGCAAGGTCAAGCTCAAAATTCTGGCTGAAGCAGGCGATGAACGCGCACAAAAGGTTTTGGATTTACAAGAAAACTCCGCTGACTTTTTTGCTGCATCACAAATTGGTTTAAATGCCGTCGCAATTTTAGGCGGTATTTTAGGTGAAGGTGCCTTCCGGCCTTATTTCCTCAGCTTTGTCTCACGCTTCTATACAGGGCCTTGGGCAGAAAGTATCAGTTTTGCCCTCTCCTTTACCTTAGTGACCTCTTTATTTATTTTATTTGCCGATTTAATGCCAAAACGCTTGGCCATGATTGCACCTGAAAAAATTTCGATTGCGGTCATTAACCCGATACAAGTCTTTATTAAAGTATGTAAACCATTGGCTTGGATCATCAATACCCTTGCCAATCTGCTTTTCCGTCTTTTCAAAGTCAATACCATACGTGACGACAACATCACCTTTGATGATATTTCTGCCGTGATGGATGCTGGTGCTCAAGCAGGTGTCTTGTTAAAACAAGAACATCACTTTATTGAGAATGTACTTGAACTGGAAGAACGTAATGTCCCTTCCAGTATGACCACACGTGAAAATGTCATTTTCTTTACATTAAATGAAGCCGAAGACAGTATTCGCCAAAAGCTGGCTGAATATCCTTATTCTAAGTTTCTAGTCTGTAATGACAATATTGATCAAGTGATTGGCTATGTCGATGCCAAAGATATTTTAGTCCGCATTCTCAATAATCAAAAAATTAATCAGTTAAATGAATCCACTATTCGTAATGTCCTGACCATTCCAGATACGCTTACGCTGTCTGAATTACTAGATCGCTTCCGCTCAAGTAAAGAAAAATTTGCAGTCGTGATTAATGAATATGCATTGGTAGTAGGCGTTATCACGCTTTCTGACATCATGATTACGGTCATGGGCGACTGGGTCACACCAATCGAAGCCGAACAGCAAATCATTAAACGCGATAATAATTCTTGGTTGATTGATGGCAGTACACCAATTGAAGACATGAAGCATGCGCTTGAAATTGATGAAATGCCTGATGAAGAAAATTACGAAACACTGGCTGGGTTTATGATGTACCGCTTACGCAAGATTCCGCGCCCTGCTGATATTGTAATTTTTGGCGGCTATAAGTTTGAAGTGGTGGATGTGGATCACTTTAAAATTGATCAGCTTTTGGTTACCCGCTTACTTCAAGACCATAAAGAATCGGAAACATCTGATTCTGAAGAATAAGTTGATTAATATTTCTTTTTCTAAAGCCTTGCATGAACTGCAAGGCTTTTTTAGTACATATCAGAAATGCTGATCCATACTTATCATGCATTTCACCATACTTTATGGATATATATTATTTATTAGAAAAATAGTATAAAAAATACCATTTGTTAAATAATATTTCAAAATCGTAATAATTTTAATAGTATCGATGCGACTTAAATATTAAAAAGACTATCACACTCAAAGGACTGATCCATGCTGACTATTTTAGGCTTAGGCATGATTATTTGCTTTATGTATTTAATCATGTCCAAGCGTTTGAGCGCGCTCGTAGCTTTAACTTTAATACCTATTCTTTTTGCTCTCATTACTTACGCATTAAGCTTTTTTGTCGACAGTCTAGCAGGATTTAATATTTCAGAATTAGGCCCGATGATGATGGAGGGGATCAAAAAACTTGCCCCGACGGGCGTCATGCTGTTATTTGCCATTCTGTATTTTGCCATCATGATTGATACAGGCTTGTTTGATCCATCGGTAAAATGGATTTTAAAACAGGTCAAAGGTGATCCACTCAAAGTGACTTTAGGCACGATTACCCTGACGCTGATTGTGTCATTAGATGGCGATGGTTCTACCACTTATATGATCTGTGTCGCTGCGATGCTACCCTTATATAAACGCATAGGTATGAGCCCATTGATCATGGCATGTTTAATGATGCTCGCTAGTGGCATTATGAACTTAACCCCTTGGGGTGGACCAACAGCACGTGCTGCAACTGCACTGCATGTCGATCCAAACGATGTTTTTGTACCGATGCTGTTCCCGATGTTTGTAGCCATTATCTGGTTATATTTCTTGGGCTTTATGTATGGTCGTATGGAGCGTAAACGCATTGGTATTGTTGAACTGGATATTAGCCATGGTGACAATATTCAAATCTCGCAAGTTCCTGAAGCCAACCGCCATCATTTACGTACCTTCAATGCCTTACTCACGCTCGGCTTGATGATTACACTAGTGATGGGCATTCTACCCGCTCCAATATTATTTATGGTGGCATTGTGTATTGCTTTAATCGTGAATTATCCAGATTTGGATATGCAAAAGCGTTTGGTGGGTAATCACTCTGCCAGTGCTTTGGCAGTCGTAGGTATTATCTTCGCCGCTGGTATTTTTACAGGAATTCTGTCAGGTACAGGCATGGTTGATGCCATGTCCAAGCAATTGGTCGAGATTATTCCTGAAAGTTTGGGACCTTATCTGGCACCAATCACCGCAGTGATCAGTATGCCATTAACCTTCTTTATGTCGAATGATGCGTTCTATTTTGGTGTCTTACCTGTGTTATCGGAAGCTGCCGGACATTATGGTATTACTCCAGCAGAAATGGCACGTGCCTCAATTGTTGGGCAACCTGTGCATTTACTTTCACCCTTGGTGCCATCCACCTACTTATTATGTGGACTGGCGGGGATCAATTTTGGTGAACATCAAGAATTCACTATTAAGTGGGCTGTAATCACGTGTTTAGTGATGTTGGTGACCGCTGTCATCTTCGGTATTTTCCCACTCTATTCGACACTTGGGTAAAGATTTTTCCATAAAAAAGAGCATCCAAGGATGCTCTTTTTTTATCGCTGTTTAGAAATTTTCAAGTAAAGCATCTAATACTGCTTGATAATGAATCAGGATATCTTCTTCAAGAATTTTGTAGGCATTGTCAAATTGCACCATTGGCCAGCCCTGTTTCCAGAATGGGAACACGTTGTGCAAATCTTCAGTTACAGTTGCATCTTCACGGGTAATGGCTTGGGCAATTTGCGCAAGGACTTGTGCCGTTTCCGCGCCATCAATCGCCAAATAGTCTATGCCTTGTGCTTTTAAAATACGGATACGGTCTTTTTTATAACGAATCTTTTTTGCTTGAGTTGAGTTCAAGTTCAAAGCCAAGGTTACTGCTTCTACAAACTTCTCTTCAAACGATTGGTGTAATGCAACTAGCGCTTGTTTGTGTGCTTCCTGACGCCCAGCCTTGCCTCCATCACGAATGATTTGTTTGGCTTCAACATCGAGCTTATCGTTTTTCATAGACTTTAAAATGTCTAAAATTTCGATATCACTTAATTGCTCAGGAGATTGTTCAGTCATGCACTGCTCATTTACATTAAAAATAAAGTGCTATTCTCGCATACTTCCAACATAAAGAGCAGTCTTTACAACTCGACACCAATACAAACATCCAAGTCAGCTTTAAAACCTGCTTAAAGTTGAAGCCTTAAAGCCAACGCTGGAATATATAACTACTGTGTCTTAGATGACTTCCACCACAATTTTACCAATATGCTCGCCTGTATCCATGGCACGATGTGCATCTTGGATTTGATCAAACTTAAAGGTTTTATAAATCATTGGAATACATTGCCCTTGCTCTAACAATGGCCATACATGTTCCAACAACCCTTGAGTAATTTCGGCTTTTTCCGCAGTATTACGTGCACGCATGGTTGAACCCGTGATGGTTAAACGCTTCATCATGATTTGACCAAGTTTGACCTCTTTCGCCTTTGCCCCACCAAGGAAAGCAATGTAGACCAAACGACCATCTTTACGTAATAAATTCAGGTTTTGCTCTAAATAAGGTGCACCAACGATATCCAGAATGACATCAACCCCAGCCTGTTCGGTCTTTTCCTGAATATAGGTTTCAAAGTTTTGGGTTTTGTAGTTAATCGCATCGGTTAAATGTGCAATCGCCTGAACTTTTTCATCTGAACCAACGGTTGCAAAGGTTTTCAAACCAAGGGCATTACACAGCATTAATGCTGTAGTCCCAATCCCACTGGTTCCACCATGAATCAGCACTGTTTCACCAGCTTTGGCTTTGCCCATTTGGAATACATTTGCCCAGACGGTAAAGAAAGTTTCAGGAATTGCTGCAGCTTGCACATAGCTCAAACCCGCAGGAATTTGCAACGTTTGGCTTTCAGGCACCACGCAATATTCCGCATAGCCCCCACCATTGGTCAAGCCACAAACCTGATCGCCCACTTTAAAATTCTGAACCTCAGCACCAACAGCCACCACCTCGCCAGCAACTTCCAAACCTGGTACTGGTGTTACCCCTTTAGGCATTGGGTACAGACCTTGACGTTGCAAAATATCAGGGCGATTTAAGCCAAAAGCATGCACTTGAACCAGCACTTCATCTGCCTTCGGCTCAGGTACAGTGGTTTGCTCTATCGCTAATTTCTCTGGTCCACCTGCTTCGGTAATCACCACCTGATGCATCATTGGATTTGTCATGACGTTTCCCTATGTATTCATTTGTATTTTCATGCTGTATTTGAGCATAAACGCTTAACCGATTGAAACCAACTCACTTAAACAATTCGGCTAAGAATTGAATATTTATTAATAAAAAAGCCCCGACTTCGGGGCTTTAAGCAAGTATTAACGCTTTGGTAATGGAATATATTGGGAATCTGAATTTTGGACTTTACGCTCCCCAACCACCACATTTAAGGTTAATGCCTGATCCCCCCGTTGTACTTGAATTTGAATCGTACTGTTCGGGGCTTGTAACGCCACATAATTGATCAGATGTGAGGCTGATGTAATCTTCTCATCATTCACCTGAATAATTTTATCGCCTTTCATTAAACCCGCTTGTGCAGCAGGTCCATTTTTCAGCACATCTGCAACAACGACACCCGCCTGTTTCGGCTGCATAATATTTTCTTGCTGGATTGGCATTAAGCTTATACCCAACCAACCACGCACCACACGACCATCTTTCAAAATTGAATTCAGGACTTGTTCACACACTTTGGCAGGAATCGCAAAACCAATTCCCAGTGAGCCACCTGATTGCGAGAAAATTGCGGTATTCACACCAATCAAATTCCCTGCCACATCAATTAAGGCACCACCTGAGTTACCTGGGTTAATGGCTGCATCAGTCTGAATAAAATCTTCATAGGTATTAATACCCAAATCTGAGCGACCTGTTGCAGAAATAATCCCCTGTGTGACGGTTTGCCCCACACCAAATGGATTACCAATGGCTAACACCACATCACCAACTTCATTACCACTGAGTTTAAACGGCAGTACGGGTAATTTATCCAGCTCAATTTTAATCACAGCCAAGTCAGTATCAGGATCTGTCCCAATAATTTTAGCCGCCGCACGTCGACCATCTTGCAGCGCAACAATAATTTGATCGGCTTGCGACACCACATGATTATTGGTCAGAATATAACCATCAGGGCGAACAATCACACCCGAACCTAAGCTATTTTCATTTTGCCCTTGATCCAGTTGATCTGGAATCTGATTTCCAAAGAACTCACGGAATGCTGGATCATTTAATAAAGGATGATCGAGTTGTTTTACTTTCTGGGTGGTAAAAATATTCACAACCGCAGGCGCAGCAACTTTCACAGCAGCACTATAGGAAACCACCCCACCTGTTCGGCTGGTATTAATTAAAGGCTCGACTTTTTCTGCTGGGAGTTTCACCCCATCCGAGGCGATAGGCGCTTTTGGTTTTTGGTATTGTTGCCATGCAATAAAACCAATAATGACAATAATGAGTAACACCCAAGGTAACCATGTAAAGGTCCGGCGCACGTTGCTATCCTCTTAAAATATTTTAATTTCTTAATGACGAAGAATTTCTGCTTATTGTAAAGGCAAATACAACTCGATACACAAAATTCATGCAAGAGATTTGTGATGCTTTAGTTACAATTTAAAATATGTTTTGATGATATTAATTCGTTACTTAAGAGATTTTTATGGCTGCGCTACAAGAAATTTTGCAATGGTGTAATGACACCTTAAAGACTCCAGAATTCAAAGATTATGCACCCAATGGCTTACAAATCGAGGGAAAAGCCGAAGTAAAGAAAATTCTCTGTGCGGTCACTGCCTCACAAGACGCGATTGATGCGGCAATTGCTCAACAGGCGGATCTGCTCTTGGTCCATCATGGTTATTTTTGGAAAGGCGAACCCTACCCGATTACAGGCATGCGCGGAAAACGGATTAAAGCGCTCATCCAGCATGATATTTCTTTGGTTGCCTATCACTTACCTTTAGATTCACACCCAACGCTGGGGAACAATGCCGCAATCGCTGATATTTTAGAACTGGAGATTTTTGAAGCTTTAGATGCTTCAGAACGCCATCCGATTGGCAACATAGGTTATTTAAAACAAGCGCTATCGCCTGATGCTTTTAAGACAATGCTCACAGAACGTTTGGGCTTTGAAACTATTCATTTACCTGCAGATAAAGCAAGTATTCAAAAAGTGGGGTTCTGTACGGGTGCAGCGCAGGACTTTATCAGCAAAGCCGCCGAACAAAACTGTGATGCCTACATTTCAGGTGAAGTCAGTGAACGCACCTATTACGAAGCCAAAGAACTGGATGTGCATTACTATGCCTGTGGTCATCATGCGACCGAGCGTTATGGAGTACAACGTTTAGGCAAAGCTATTTCAGAACAGTTTAATCTTGAGTATAGTTATTTCGAATTAAACAATCCGATTTAATTTGGATATGGCTGGTTTTCCTTACTAAATGTATGGATTTCAAACAGCGTGATCTGGTTTACAGTATTTTTTATATACGTATAAATTCGAGCTTTATTCTGTATTGTTATTTAAAAGTATTGCGCAAATTCAGCCTCGAATCCTTTACAATAGTGCCACTTAATGTCAAAACCCAGCAAAAGCAAGGAATTGAAATCATGACAACGATCACTTTACCAGCACTTCCATATGGCTATGAAGATCTTGCTCCTCACATCAGCAAAGAAACTTTAGAATACCATCACGACAAACACCACAATACTTATGTTGTTAACCTAAACAACTTAATCAAGGGTACTGACCTTGAAGGTAAAACTTTAGAAGAAATCATCAAAGCTTCTGCTGGTGATGCATCTAAAGCGGGTGTTTTCAACAATGCAGCACAAGTTTGGAACCACACGTTCTACTGGAACTGTATGGCTAAAAACGGTGGCGGTAAAGCGACTGGCGCATTAGCAGCAAAAATTGATGAAACTTTCGGTTCATACGAAAAATTTGCTGAAGAATTTGCTGCTGCAGCGACAACTCAGTTCGGTTCAGGCTGGGCTTGGTTAGTGGCTGACGAAGTAAATGGCGCACTTTCTATTATGAAAACTGCAAATGCGGATACTCCACTTGCTCACGGTAAAGTTGCAGTATTAACCATTGACGTTTGGGAACACGCTTACTACATCGATTTCCGCAATATGCGTCCTAAATACATCACTACTTTCTTAGAAAGCTTAGTGAACTGGGACTACGCAAATGCGAAATATGCGGGTCAAGCAGCTGGTGTTGAAAAATAATTTTTATTTTTCTGCATAAAAAATCACCCTTTAGGGGTGATTTTTTTATTTTTAGGCTTTAACTGCATAATTATAAATCAAATAAAACAATTATCTTCAGGAACTGGTTGACGACTTGGGTTTTCATCCCTAAAATGCGCATCAGATTCTCCAATAGCTCAGTCGGTAGAGCGACGGACTGTTAATCCGCAGGTCCCTGGTTCGAGCCCAGGTTGGAGAGCCACTATTCTTCCATAGCTCAGTCGGTAGAGCGACGGACTGTTAATCCGCAGGTCCCTGGTTCGAGCCCAGGTGGAAGAGCCAAGATTCTAAAAAACCCACGCAATATGACGTGGGTTTTTTATTGTCTGAACTTTTGTATTCACCCTACTGAATTGTATTCTGCTACGGTTTTGACTATCTTTATTTGACAACAAGACAAAGAGAATAAAAATGAATCTACCTTGGTTAAAATCCCTGATTTTCTGGATTATTGTGGTAGTTGTGATCTTTGCCATCTTTCAATGTACGCAAAAATCTGAAGACAATAAATCTGCTTCTACCCTGATGTATGAGCGCTTATATCAATGCAGTCGCGATTTATCTGCAAAGAATCCTGCTGTACTCAAATCCATTCAAGCCCAAATTCGCCCCGACATGAAACAAAAAGAGCTGATACAACTGATCAATCAATGTCGTCAGGTCAATCCTCTGGCAACCCAAACTACATATATAAAGGCGATACAGTCGATTAAATAGACATTTTGCCTATTTTTAATTCATTTAACTCAAAATAACTGAATTTTTTCACTTTTTACTTGACCACTCTCCCTTAGACCCATAAAATGCGTTCCAGATTCTCCAATAGCTCAGTCGGTAGAGCGACGGACTGTTAATCCGCAGGTCCCTGGTTCGAGCCCAGGTTGGAGAGCCAAGATTCTAAAAACCCACTCACTATGTAGTGGGTTTTTTATTGGATGCAATTTGTGTTTACATCTATTCAAACGCTATTTTTCATGATTGGCTGTCTAGCAAGTCTCGTGTTGCTGGTCATGCTGCTGCAGCATTTCTTTTGGAAACATCAGCAATTTTATCAAAAGCCATTAATCACTGCCTTTGAACAGAAAATGTTTGTGCGTCTGAATGAAGCATTGCCTGAGCATCATATTTTGGCACAGGTCGCATTTAGCGCACTGATTACCAGTGACCACTTTAAAATACGCCAACAATTCAATCGAAAAGTCACAGATTTTGTGGTGCTGAATCGCGATATGAAAGTCCTTGCGATTGTGGAGCTGGATGACCCGAGTCATCTAGGAAAAGAAGATGAAGACCGTCAACGTGATGCCATGTTAACTGAGGCTGGCTATACGGTGTTCCGTTACACGTCTATCCCCAGTGCCCGTGAACTGCGTAAAGATTTACTCTGATGGGATTTCACCTGCTTTTGAACAATAATTCTGCAAATAAAAAACAATCTCAACAAATTACCTCAAATTCACAACAAAATTAAAACCGTTTTCAATTAATTTTTATTCAACAAACACTTACACTAACCTGAGATTGATAAAATCCCAATTTACAGGTATAGAACATTTTCGTCATTTGGAACACAGTCAAAAGATAATTGGATGCTCAAGTTTAGGACTATAACAAAGTGAATGAGCTTTTACTCCCAGCACCCGTTTTAATTCTCTCAGAAGAAATTAATTTAGACCTTCGCATAAAGATATTATTGATGGAGTTGGGCTATCCTGCGCATTTAATTCACTCAACGCCTTATTTAGATGATGCCCTAGAAATTTATCGTTTACATCTGCCCAATATTGTCTTAATTGATCTGAATTTTAGTCAGGTTCCCTTACACGACTTGATCCGCACACTTAAAGCTTATCACCCTTATGTGGTAATAATTTTACTTGCGCCCTTCGGACAAACGGAACAAATCTTCCGTGGGATTCAATCGGGTGCGCATGGTTATTTTTTTGTGGAACAGACCGATCGGGAAATCCTGCAACAGATTCGGACTATTTTAAGAGGGGGTGCCAGCCTGCACAGCGAGTTAGCACAATACATTTTAGATGCACAAAACCTCAGCCCTGCACGCCAATTTATCAACCACTTTAAAGAACCCGCCACCCAATTTTCTGATCTGGAATTTGAGATTCTGACCTTATTGGCTGAACACATGAATACCCGTGAAGTTGCACATCAATTGGGGATTCCCCTCTACAGTGTAGAAGGCCGCATAAAATCAATTTATCGACATCTCAGTCATAAATAAAAAAGAGCCCAATTTAGGCTCTTTTTTTGTGGCTCTATTTAAGAACGCTTATTTAATCATTTCCAACAAAGTCCTTTGTGCGTTATAAGCATCTTCACCCTGTGCCACTTGCGCACGCACCCATGAGCCATCACCTTGTAATAGCCATGCCTGTTGATTGTCTTTTAAATAATTAAATAAACCTTGCTGATAAATTCGCTTTTTCAGTGCTGGATCTTCAATTGGGAAGCACGCTTCAACTCGATTAAACAAGTTACGATCCATCCAGTCTGCACTTGAGCAGTACACATGCGGATTGCCATTATTACTAAAATAATAAACGCGAGTATGTTCCAAGAAACGACCGACAATTGAACGTACACGAATATTTTCAGACAGACCCGGTAAACCCGGACGTAAGCAACAAATGGAACGAATAATCAGATCAATCTGCACGCCAGCTTGTGATGCTTCATAAAGTTTATTAATTAATTGCAGTTCAGTCAGTGCATTCACTTTGACAATGATTTGCGCAGGTTTGCCTGCTTTGGCATTGGCAATCTCATCATCAATGAAATTGAGGAGTTGTGCGTGCAAGGTAAATGGCGCATGCAACAGCTTTTTCAACTTAGCCATTTTACCCATGCCCGTTAACTCTTGGAAAATGCGATGCACATCTTCACAAAGTTCCTTATCAGTCGTGAGTAAGCCGTAGTCGGTATAGATACGTGCATTGCCCGCATGGTAATTACCTGTACCTAAATGGACATAACGCACCAATTTGTTGTTTTCACGGCGTACCACCAGAATCATCTTGGCATGGGTTTTATAACCTACAATGCCATACACCACCACTGCACCAGCTTCTTGCAGCACATTCGCTACCGCGATATTGGATTCTTCATCAAAACGGGCACGCAACTCTATCACCGCAGTGACTTCTTTACCGTTACGCGCAGCCTCTGCCAATACTTGTACAATCTCAGAATCGGCACCACTGCGATACAAGGTTTGCTTGATTGCCAATACCTGCGGATCGCGTGCAGCTTCACGCAGTAAATTGATCACAGGCGCAAAAGATTCATATGGATGGTGTAATAGGATGTCCTGCTTTTGCATGGCAGAAAAAATGTTTTCAGACTTTTTCAGCACCTTCGGAATTACAGGTGTATGCGTGTCATAACGTAAATGCGGGCGCTTAAAATTAGACAGTAAGCGTGCCAAGTTGACTGGACCATCCACCTTATAGAGTTGCTCTTCTTCAAGATCAAATTCATTCAGCAAATAATCATAAATATGTTTCGGACAGTTCTCTGTCACTTCCAAACGTACTGCACGACCAAAACGGCGAGAGTTCAATTCACCTTTGAGCGCCTTCGCCAAGTCTTCCACATCTTCATTTAAGGCTAAATCGGCATTACGCGTGACACGGAACTGATAACAACCCGTTGCCGTCATCCCCGGGAAGAGGTCAGACACATGCTCATGAATAATGGCAGACAACATCACATGATGTTCTTTACCACCCGTCAGCTCATCCGGTAGACGCACCACTCGCGGCAATGAGCGTGGTGCAGGTACAACCGCCAAGTCAATCTGACGACCAAAAGCATCCTTCCCTTCCAGCGTCACAATAAAGTTTAAGCTTTTGTTGACTAAACGCGGGAATGGATGTGCAGGGTCTAGGCTAATTGGGGTTAAGACGGGCGCAACCTGTTCTTGGAAGTATTTTTTCACCCAAGAAGATTGGGCTGGCGTCAACTCTCCACGGCGTAAGAAGCAGATATCTTCTTCGCGCAGTTTCGCCAAAATTTCTTCATTTAAAATACGATATTGACGTTCAATCGCCGCATGAGCAGTTTGCGAAATCTGTTCCAGCACTTGCTTTGGCGTCAACCCATCTGGAGTGTGACTTTCATTGCCCAAATCAAGCTGTTCCATCATGCCCGCGACACGAATTTCAAAGAACTCATCTAAATTGCGTGAAAAAATAAGCAGGAAGTTCATGCGTTCCAAGAGTGGATGCAGCGGATCGACAGCTTGCTCAAGAACACGTAAATGGAAATCTAAAATAGAAAGTTCACGATTAATAAATCGATCATTATAAGTATATTCAACTGGCTCTAAAGGAGTCTGTGCCGCCGTATTCATAATCAACCCATGATTTTAAGACGTTATTTGTATATTCATAAGTATGCTTCAATTTTGTGACATTTTCATAAAAAAAGCCCAAAATAATTTGGACTTCGCTGCTAAATTCTGCACTTTATGGAATTTGGCTATAACGCATATATTTACGAATCATTTTTTTGCGAATTTGAATGCGTCGATCATTCTGATGCTCTTGATAATATTTAGGATTTGGCAAAATTGCTGCCAAGAATGCTGCCTGATCACGACTAAGACTACGTGAACTTTTACCAAAATAATGCTGTGATGCTGCTTCAACCCCATAGATATTGTCACCAAACTCGACTGAGTTTAAATAAACTTCCAGAATGCGCTGTTTGGACCACATGCGCTCCATCATCCAAGTCGCAACGGCTTCTTGCCCTTTACGGATAAAAGAACGTTTATTGTATAAAAATAAGTTTTTCGCCAGTTGCTGGGAAATGGTCGATCCGCCTGCAACCACTTTGCCTTTATCCTGATTACGTTCTAATGCATATTGCATGCCTTCCCAATCAAAACCATGATGGTGCATGAATTTGCCATCTTCTGACGTTACCACAGCGCGTTTGAGGTAATCACTGATTTGATCATAATCACGCCATTTATGATGAATTGGCTCAGATGGTTCTGACCAATAATCCAGACGCATGAACATGGTGGTTTCGACAGGATGCGTTCGCCACCACACCAAACTGCTAAAAATCCAGAGCTGAACAAGGAGAATAAAACTGACAATGACTAACAAAGTTCGAACAAAAAAGGCTTTCATGTCAGTAGGTTGCTCCAAATATTTGCATTCTTTCGTGCTAAGCTTGATTCAAATATAAATTGAAAGTCAAAGCATCGCATGTCTCATTCAACACCACCTTGGGTTCCGAGCAAACTGAATATGCAGGATTGGTGGCTCACTGCCCTGTTCATTGCCATCAATGTCGGGCTATTCCTCTGGCAAATTTTCTCAGGCGTGAATGTCAGTGATCCAAGCCTGCCAGATGCCATACGCTGGGGAGCTGATTATGCACCTTTAACCTTTTTAGAGGAACCCATCCGACTGTTCAGTAGCATGTTTTTTCATTTTGGCATGGTACATCTGATGTTAAACATGTGGGCACTGTATATTTTTGGTAGTGTCGCGGAACAGCTATATGGACGCCTGTACTTTCTGATGCTTTACCTCGCTGCAGGTTTAATGGGCAGCCTGTTTAGTGGTTATTTGGCCATCCATGACAGCGTTGCCATGTTAAATGTGCAAGCAATTGACCCAGACTTGCTGCCGCATGTCAGTGCAGGTGCTTCTGGTGCTGTGATGGGCTTAGGCGGTGCGCTCACTCTGCTGTCCCTGTTTCCGATCTTGCCACGACAACGGTTTATCCTCGATAAAAAGACCCTGATTATGGTCATGGGAATCAACTTGGTGATTGGACTGACCATCTCGGGCATTAACAATGCTGCCCATTTTGGCGGCATGCTGATGGGCGCTGTACTGGCAGGCATTTGGTATCTGTGCCAAAAATGGCAAAAACCATCCCTAAGCCTGATTCTGGGAACCATTCTTGCAGTTGCTAGCTGTTGGTTGCACTATCAATACTGTCTGCAACAGCTGCAATTAATTCAACCATTATGGAGCGAATTATTGCAAGCCATGCGCCAGCACTATCATTTTTAATTTAGCGGTGATGAACCCTAGGATTGGTTCATCTCTCTTAAACTTTGTAATGGCGGGATATCGCAAAGATAACTCAGGCGATAACGCCCGATCAGTGCACAGAGCAGCATCATGCTGAGCGGCAAAATCAGCCAAATTTCCCAATGCGGCTGAATACTGAGATTCATACGATAACTGGCAATTGCACTGATCAATTCGGCAAAGAAACAGGCCACAATTCCTGCCAATAATCCCATAAAACCAATTTCTAGGGTCAACATCCGTTTTAGCGTTTGCTTGGAACTGCCAAATGAGCGCAGCAACGCCACTTCTTGTTTACGTTCATCCATCAACAAGTTCAGGCAGGCGATTAATACCAGAATGCCCGCAAGGCTGACCAGTAATGCCAAAATAGTCACCACTTGAATCAAGATGTTCATCAACCGTTTAATTTCATCCAGTATCAAACCAACATCAATAAATACAGTATTACTAAACTGTTGAATCAATTGAATCAGTTGTGGTCTGTCTTGCTCTGGAACATAGAAACTGCCCAAATAGCTGCCTGCATTTTCATCCAGTGTTTGTGGGGAGAAAATAAAGAAAAAGTTGGGACTAAAACTCTCCCACTCCACTTCTCGCAAGTTCACCACTTTGGCGTGTAGCATCCCTTCAGGCAAGCTGAAACTGAGACGATCACCCACTTGTATACCCAATTCTGCTGCGGTTTTGGCTTCTACAGAAACCTCCCCAATATGGCTAAATTTGGCTTGCCCTTGCACAATCTTATTGTCCGCTGGCAGGCTATTGCTTTGCGTGAGATTCAGCTCACGACGTAAAGAATTATTTTGCTGTACCAACTGTTCTGCAAAGGGCTGTTCATTTTTTGCGACTAATCTGCCCCGAATATTCGGATACAACGGTGTACTACTCCAACCGTGTGCTTCTAATTGCTGCTTGAATTGGGGAACATCAAACGGAGGCAAGCCATAGACAAACTGATTGGGCGTGCCTTTCGGCAACTGTTGCTGCCAACGCTCTAATAAGTCTGTGCGTAGAACGGCTAAGACGGTAATCAGACTCAGCCCCAAAGCCAAAGCCGTAATCTGAAAGGCGGTTTGATAAGGCACTTTCACATAGGCGGAAATCGCTATCTTGAGTTTTTTAATGGCTTTTAAAACCAGCCAAACCACCAGATACAGCACTGCACTCAAGACCAAAATGCCGCCAATCACCAAACTGGTCAGCAATAGATTATCCGTCAAGATAGCACTGAATACAAACAGACTCAGTGTTCCTGTCAGCAAGGTCCATAGTAAAATAGGCATCGACTGCGCCTGTTGACGAATCACCCGGATCGGCGGTGTATACATCAACTGCCATAGGTGCGGCAAAATAAATCCTGTTAACACCACAGCACTGGTGAAAATGGCAATCGGCAAAGGCCCCATTAACATCGCCCAAGCTGAAAATTGCAGTTGTAAATTTGGAATCAATTGCAGCATGAGTTGCAATAGTCCATAACCCAAAGCAATACCGACGCCCACTCCAATGAGAATCGCAATCCCCAGCATAAAGCAGAACAGATAGGCATAGACTTTAAGAATCTGAGATTTAGATGCGCCCATGCAACGTAGTAAAGCAATATAGTCTTGATTTTGTTGAACGTAACGTTGACTGGTCAGCGCAATTGCGATTCCACACAACAAAATGGTCAGGATATTTGCCAACTGTAAAAAGGTATCCAGATTTTCAATCGGGCGCATTAGACGAGTATTGCCTTCGCTGGCATTTCTGAGTTTTAGGCCATTGGCTTCATCTGCATTCGGGTTAACAGACTGCTTTTCCGCTTGTTGCTGCTGTTTAAACAGGGTTTGAAATTGTTGAATGTTATTCGCAGGACCTGCCATTAACAGTCGATAATCAATGCGGCTACCCACTTGAATCGCATTGGTACGTGCTACATCTTGTTGTGCAATCATGACTGTGGGTGAAAAGCCTGAAAAACCCAGTTCCTGATTTGAATCATGTTGAATTGCCGCAGTCACTTTAAACGTACCATCAGCAATCTGGAGCTGATCCCCCAATTTGACCTTTAATAAATCCATGACCTGTGGACTTAGCCATACTTCACCGCTTTGTATTGGGCGATTTAGCGCAGGTTTTAGTTGCAACTGTCCTCGCAACGGGAAATAGGCATCAATAGCTTTGACATTGACCATGACAAACTGTGATTCGGTATGTGCCATGGAATTGAACACCGTCACCTTCGACTGTTTCAAATCCAGCGCTCTGGCTTGGTCTTTCCAGTGTTGTTCAATTGCGGATTGATCCGATAACACTAAATCAGCAGCCATGAGCTCTGCTGCTTGCAAGGTCACCGCATTCTGAATCTGTTCATTGCTAAATTTCAGTGCGGTGGTGACACTAATCGCCAAGACCAACGCAATGATCAGCAAATACATGCCACTGCTTTTCAGGCTTTGCTGAAATAAGGGGCGAAATAAGGCACTCATGCTTATTCTCCAGCCTGCACATGTTCATGTAACTGACCTTCAAATAAATGCACATGCCGCTGACATTGTCTTGCCAGTTTTAAGTCATGTGTCACCAGCACTAATGTCGTGCCTAACTCCCGCTTCAGTGAAAATAAAAGCTGCTCAATTTCTTTTGCGGTTTGACTGTCTAAATTCCCTGTCGGCTCATCGGCAAAAATAATTTTTGGCTGGCTGATGAGCGCCCGTGCAATTGCGACACGCTGTTGTTCTCCCCCTGAAAGGACTTTAGGCGTTTGACTGGCTTGACGCTCTAAGCCCACCTTTTTCAGCAATTCAAAAGCACGTTGTTCTGCCTCGGCATAGTGAAAATCTGGATGTAAACGTAGGGGTAACATCACATTTTCTAGGGCAGTGAGGTGTGGTAACAATTGAAAGGACTGAAATACAAAGCCGATATATTTTAAGCGTACCTGTGCCCGTTGCTCTTCATTCAGCGCGGTAATGTTCTCTCCACACACACTGAGTTCACCACTGCTGGCTTGATCTAAAGTCGCCAAAATCCCCAATAAGGTAGACTTACCTGACCCCGAACGCCCTGTAATTGCGATTTGTTCCCCTTCAATAATGTCGAGATTTAAATTTTCAAAAATGGATAGACTCTTGTCGGCAAGTTGTATTTTTTGTGTCAAATTCTGGGCAGAAATTACGGCTTGTGGCATGATAAATCTCTCTGTTCTTGTGCTCAGGTTTTCTTTAGTCACTATGCGTCGATATCGTTTTAAAGTATTGATTTGTTCATGGCTCGCAGGTCTGCTGTTCTGCCTCAGCCCCATGATGGCTTCCGCCAAAACTATTCTAATTTTGGGTGACAGTATTAGTGCAGGTTATGGACTACAGCCTCAGCAAGGATGGGTCACATTGTTGCAAAAACGATTAGAGCAACAGTATCCGAAACAACATCAAGTGGTCAATGCAAGTGTCAGTGGTGAAACCACCAGTGGTGCTTTGGCACGTTTGCCAAAATTACTTGCAACTTACAAGCCAAATATCGTGGTGATCGAATTGGGAGGTAATGATGGTTTACGTGGACAACCGCCACAAATGATTCAGCAGAATCTTGCCCGCTTGGTTGAGCAGAGTCAAAAAGCAAAAGCCAAAGTTGTTGTTTTTGGAATGAAAATTCCGCCGAATTACGGCACTGCATATAGCAAGGCATTTGAACAGAATTACACGGTTATCAGTCAACGTTACCAAGTAAAATTGCTGCCATTCTTTTTAGAAGGCATTGCGGGACAGAAAAACCTGATGCAAAAAGATTTGATCCATCCCAATGCTCAAGCACAACCGAAATTACTAAATCTGGCTTACCCATACATTAAAGGCGCTTTATAAGCGCCTTTAATCATGATGTTCTGTTCAAAATCGGTCAGACTTAGAAGTCAAAAAAAATCACTTCACCTGTTTCAAGCGAATATTCTGCACCGACAACAATCATTTTGCCTTTGGCAATTAATTGTTCTAACACCGCTGAACCATGACGTAATTGATTTACAGAGGCAAACACATTAGAACGTACCGCATGCGTTGAAAGCTTGTCCAAATCATTTTTCAATTCAGTTTGCATCAAGGTTTCAACTGATGGACGAACACGGTTCACAATTGACATTAAGTTATTCGATGGTGGGCTGTCAGGATTCATCAAAGTATCAATCGTCGCTTTGATCGCGCCACAATGACTATGTCCCAATACCACCACAACTGCACAGTCATAACGTTCTGCAGCAAATTCCACGCTACCGACTTGTGACGGTGCAACCACGTTACCCGCAACACGAATAACAAACAGATCACCTAAACCCTGATCAAACACCATTTCGGCAGGGACACGCGAGTCCGAACAGCCGAGTACAATCGCAAAAGGGTTTTGATCTTCTGCCATTTCAGCACGCTCTTGGTGCGATAACTGTTTAGGGTGGGTTGTTTCCCCAGAGACAAAACGTTGGTTTCCTTTTTTAAGACGTTCTAATGCTTCTTGAGCCGTTAGCATTCTGTTTCCCACCATGATTTGAAGTTTCAATATTCTAATGCCAGCAAAATTGATTGTCACTTGCAAAAAAGGATACAGTTTTGCATTTTACGAATTGGCAAAAAATTTCAAATCACATTTAGCATTACATTGAACCAAGTCACATTATTAAAACTGAATATCAAGTATATCAATAAACTTATTCGTGACTTTCTAGGTATTGTATTTAAAATAGATTCGCATAAATTTAAAGGTTATTCTTTAGACCAAATCAATCTTTTCTCCTGTTTCAAAATGGATTTCGAAGCAGAAAATTTTAGCCATAAGGATTTAAGTCAATGACAGAAAGACGTAAATATTTTTCTCATTTTGTTACTGTAATGGGAATCCTAATTACCCTGTCATTGCCCAATCTTGCTTCTGCTAAAACCACGCAAGCGTCTGCCGAACAACTTTCACTGCAAAACTACCTTCAACAAGAACGTGAAGCCTGTGGCTTGAAAAGTAAAACCCTTAAAGTTGGCGATATTGTCTGGAGCTATAACGAAGGCGGTTCGCCCCAGAAGCCAACCGTTTTACTATTACATGGTATTGCCAGTAACCGCGATAACTGGAACCGTGTCGCAGCATATTTGACACCCAACTATCATGTGATTGTGCCTGATTTACCCATCTACGGCGAAACCAAAGTTCCAGCAAATTTTGATATTGCCGTTCCGAATGTCACCTCAAGCCTTAGACAGTTTGCCGAAGCAATTGATATTGAAAATAAATTGAATATTGCAGGTCACTCTCTGGGTGGCTCTATTGCAACCTTATACGCTGCACAATATCCCTTTGATACCCAAAGCTTATTTCTGCTGAACAGTGCGGGCATCTATAAAAAAGCCAATACGCCCTACACCAAAGACCCAAACTTTCTCAAACATCTGATTGTGGCTAAACCTGGTGATTATGCCGATGTTCGCCAAGAAATTATGCAAAATCCACCCAAACTGTCCCCTGAATTGCAACGTGCCAAAGAGCAATTGCTAATTTCTCAGGCGGGACGTAATAATTTAGTGATCGAGCAAATTTCGACCCTGAATCGAATTTATACCCCTGAAAGTTTTGCTCGTATTACCCGTAATGTCGAAGCACCAACCCTGATTCTTTGGGGGAAACAGGACAAAATCTTTAATGTTGAAGTCGCAGATGAATTAAAATCACTGTTGAAACGTGCAGAAGCACCTGTCATCCTTAACAATGTTGGTCATATGCCTTTATTGGAAGCAGATAAACAAGTCGCAAATTACTATTTGCCGTTTCTTGCCAAAACCCAGAGTCTGAAAAATCCTTTGGCGGATCAACTGATTTCTTTACATTAAATTTGAACTTTTATGCAAAAACACCCAATGATTGAGCAACTGATTGAGGCTCATATTCAATTTTTAAATGATGAATTCTCTCAGTCAAATACCATTCAAAATGAGTTCGTTGAATTTTATCATTGGTTTAGAAAGCAAAATTTAAAACAAATTTGGACAGTGGAGCAAATTCATCAACTGATTCAACAGCAAATTCTAAATACTCCTGCCAGTGCATTCTTGATTGAGCAAATTGCAGAGCATATACGCTTTGCACTGGTTCATCCTGCAAATGACCAAACTAAAATTGCAGATGCCATTCCTGTACTCACGGTCGATAAAATTGCCCAATATGTTGCCAGTAAAAGTGGACATCGACGCCGCTTGATTCATACCGTGGTCAATAATCCTGCGTTTTCAGCCATGATCACGCAACTGATTCAACATGCCATTCATGACTATTTAGATAATTCCGTCATGGTCAAGCATGTACCAGGCGTGTCCCGTTTTATGAAAATGGGGAAATCGGTTTTAGAAAGTGTGACTGATTCTAATCTGGATCAGGCGATTCAGCATTATTTGCAAAAGAACATTCAAAAGCTTAGCCAAATGAGCGAACAAGTGTTAAATCAACATTTCAACGACGATAAGCTTTATCATTTTCAAGCCAATTTATGGCATAAAATTAAAGACTTACCACTGAATGTTTTAAAGAATTATATTGAGATCGATGATCTGCCACAAACAGTTGGTTTAGGGCATGAAATCTGGGATCATTTGCGCCAAACAGCCTATTTAGAACAACAAGTGAAAGATGGCGTGTATGCATGGTATGTACGTAACCAAGAGCGTAGTTTTGATTTGTTATTACGTGATTTGAATATTGATGAAGCTCTGATTCAACATCAATTACAGCAGCTGTTAGAACCAATCATTGTAAACTTGGTTCAATCGGACTATTTAGCACAACGTGCGCGTCATTATTTAGAAAAGTTTTATTACTCAAGCAGTACTTTAGAAATTTTACAGCAGAAAGACGCATAACTGCGTCTTTCTGTATAAAGCCTCAGCTTAGAACGAATATTTCAAAGAGGCATAATAGGCACGACCAGGTTCGTTATACGTCTGACTTGTCGACTCACTATCTCTTAATTTCTGCTCATCAAATAAATTACTGATCCCTACACGGGTACTTAGATTGCCTGTAAATTTATAGCCCATATTAATCCCTGCAATACCATAACTTTTCACGGTACTTGGTTTTAATGCATCATCTGTACCACCAGAACCTACACCCGCTTCAATGCGATTTTGAGCATATTGACGAGACTTTTGGCGACCATACTGGGTATATACAAAATTCACATCCAATTGATCAGTAATATCGTAGTCAAAAATTGAGTTGAGTGTATAGTTAGGTACCAGAGAAAGCGGATTACCTGTCGACTTATCTTCTGAATCCATCATATAGGTAAAGTTATTGGTCCAGCTGATATTATCCCATTCTAGACCAATGCTGCCTTCAAAGCCTTGAACCAAAGCTTCAGGGATATTTTCCCAACGTAAGACATTCCAAGTCGTGCCTGAAGTCGTTGTAGCCGTGCTGATAATTTCAGTCCCTGCCGCAATTTTATCTTTATAATCATTACGGAACCATGCAAAACTCGCGTTAACATTATCTTTGGCGAATTGGATACCCAACTCTTTATTCACCGATGTTTCAGGATTTAAATCTGCATTACCCTGAAGTAAACAACGGTTTTGAATCGTCGCTGGGCAGCCATTACCATTCGTCGACAATAAATAACCTTCTGCATTTTGATACATATTAGGGGCTTTATAAGCTTTCGCGATTCCACCTTTAACCGTGAAATAATCACCTAGTTTTTGCGTTATATTAAGACTTGGACTCCAATTTGACCCTGATTTATCATGATCATCAAAACGCAAACCTAATACCAAATCTGTTGAATCCGTAATTTTTAAATTGTCTTCAGCATATACTGATGCAATACGCGAACTCATATGACTACGATCTTGTGGTGCTATCGCATCTAAACCTGCTGAACTGCCAGTTGAACCAACAGATGTATTTGCCTCGTCTGTGAAATCATCTTCAATCCATTCAGCACCAAGGGTTAAATTCTGAGGGATGTAAAATTCAAACGGAAGATTCACTTCGCCATTTATACGGAAAGTATCTAAGGTCGAGGTGGACTTGTCTGTTTCTGTATTAATACGTCCTTCGGCACTACCCGCTAAGCCTTCCAATAAACGCTTGTTCTTCGTTTTATCGTATTGAAAGATTAATTTATTATTTCCCCAGTCCCATTCACCATCATGCATTAATGCATAACTTTCACGGTACATGGTATTGGTTTCAGTGCCATATAAAGCTGACAAAATAGCATTCGCTTCGGCATCTGCATTCAACTGAGAATCACCTGAGTAAAGGTTACCCTGACGGCTCGAAGCTGCATCTAATGTTAGAGTTTGACCGTCTGTGATTTGCCAAGCCAAACGCGCCGATACATCCTCATTTTTTACCCCTTCTCTACCCGCTGCAGTACTATTGATGGACTTGTTAATATCTATGGCATCAGGCTGGGTCTTATTAAAGTTCCCATATAAACGATAAGATAAAACATCCTTAATAATCGGACCACTTAGATTGACACTTACACGCCCAGATTCACCTTCTTTTGAATCTTCAGGTTGATTGGTATATAGCTCGACCGAACCATGCACTTCGTTGGTCACTTTCTTGGTTTTAATATTGACCACACCACCCATGGCACCAGAACCATAACGTGCTGCAGCTGGTCCACGTAATACTTCAATCGACTCAATGGCATCGGCGGGAACCCAGTTTGAATCCCCACGGGTATCACGCTCACCACGCCAACCGTAACGTACTGAGTTTCTTGAAGTCACAGGCTTACCATCCACCAAAATCAAGGTGTTTTCAGGTCCCATACCCCGAATATCGATTTGACGGTTATTGCCGCGCTGACCTGTCGCACTATTGCCTGTTAAGTTTACCCCAGGCATGCGGCGTACGTATTCCGAAATATCATTCACGACAGGAAGTTTTTCCAAATCTTCTTCTGTAATGATGGATGCCCCTAAAGACTGCTTGACTTGTTCTTCAGCCGTTAGCACGATTTTTTCTAGTTTGGTCGCATCTGTAGATTGAGCCGTCACCTGTTCTGTTGCAGATGCTTGCTGTTCTGTTTGTACATCCTCAGCATGACCAAGCACACTCATAACTGACAAAATGGATAGTGCTAATGCCGATTGGACAATGAGTCTGTTCATTCGATTACCCCAAAACTGTTGGAAGATAGAAAACAACGTGAAATTTCGGTTTCAGAGTGTAACAAACATAAATATAAATGCAATTACTATTAATAATAATTCTCATTATTAATAGTAATAATCCTGTATAAATCAGGCTTCTGATTTCAACAGGCGTAAAAAAACCTCCAAATTTGGAGGTTTTTCGGTATCACTTAACTGCCAAAAATTACTTGAAGTATGCACCTTCTGCTTGGCTATGGTCAGTCTGGTCAATCACACGTTGTAACTCTGGTACGTGTTGTTTTAAGGTTGTTTCAACGCCTTGTTTCAAAGTCACATCAATTGCTGAACAGCCTTGGCAACCACCACCAAACTTAAGTACCGCAGTCAAACCGTGTTCTTCGTCTTCAACCACTTCGACCAATGCACAGTTACCACCATGCCCTGCCAAACCTGGGTTAATCTCGGATTGAAGAACATAAGTAATACGCTCTTCGACAGACGCATCTGGGCCTACACGTGGCACTTTCGAGTTAGGTGCACGGAAAGTCAACTGACCACCAAAACGGTCTTTGTTGTAATCAATTACGGCATCTAATAAATACGGAATAGATGGCGCATCTACATAGGCAGGGAAATCTGGATAGTCTTGCTTATAATCTGTTGGCACAACTTCTTCAGGTGCACTATATGCCATACAACATTCAGCACGAGGGGTTCCAGGATTTTCCACAAAAACACGGACACCAATCCCTGGAGTATTTTGTTTCGCCAATAAATCACGTAAATACTCTTGTGCAGTTGGTGTAATCAATAAGTTTGGAATTTCTTCTGCAACTGCAGTGCTGGTGTTCTCAGTCGACATAACAATATTTCCTCAAGCTGAAGTCGCTATTTTAACTGAAGATACGGTTAAATTAAAAAAAATCAACCAAAATTGTCGGAATTATTCTAAAAGTTCTGTGCAATTAAACAATTAATGGCATTATTAAGGTTTAGTCATTCAAAATTGAACCTTTTCTATATGCTCAATCTGCCTTTCAACCATACTGTAGCGCTGATTATCATTACTGTGGTGGTTTCACTTCTGGCGTTTTCCAATCAGAAATTGATGAGTCGACTGATCTTTTGGCCGCCTGCCATGCAAAAGGGGCAATATGACCGCTTCATCACCCATGGTTTTGTGCATGCGGATGGTGCTCATCTCCTATTTAACATGATTACCCTGTTTTTCTTTGGCAGTGTAATTGAAAGCTTTTATCGTCAGTATTTTTTTGACTTAGGCTTTGCCCTGTTCTATTTGGGTGGTCTGATTTTTGCCATTTTACCGAGCTATTTAAAGCATAAAAATGATTTCCAATGGGCAAGTTTAGGCGCTTCGGGTGCTGTGTCTGCCGTACTTTTCGCCTACATTCTGTTTGAACCATGGAAATTGATTTTCGTATTCTTTATTCCTGTACCTGCCATCATTTTTGCGGTGCTTTATGTCGCCTATAGCATTTGGTCAGGCAAACGTGGGAACTCTCACATCAATCATAGTGCGCATCTTTGGGGAGCCGCTTACGGCGTAGTCGTCACGATTTTAATTGAGCCACGCGTGATTCCACACTTCCTCAACAAACTCGCGCAGCTTCCTTTCTAAACACAACGTGACCCATCATTTATAAACTTTCGAGAATGGCTGAACCATCACACATCCTCAGCCATTCTCCGCAACATTTTCAAATAATGTTTTATTTCAACTTTCCTTTCACCTAGAATAAATCGTAACAACAAAAAAGTGTTTTTCTCAAAATAAACCAAGATCAAAATGAGATGAAGAATGAATATATGCATAAATTTCTTATGATTATTGCGACCTGCTTAAGTTTCAGCGCTTTGACTGCATGTGCCGTGCA
This sequence comes from Acinetobacter sp. NigerLNRRAM0016, assembly GCF_054112845.1. Taxonomy (NCBI): domain Bacteria; kingdom Pseudomonadati; phylum Pseudomonadota; class Gammaproteobacteria; order Moraxellales; family Moraxellaceae; genus Acinetobacter; species Acinetobacter sp. NigerLNRRAM0016. The sequence goes on along the minus strand of NZ_JBSYVT010000002.1, from coordinate 6,531 downwards.
TACCCCTGAAGGTAGTATTGTAGTCGACCCGAATGGGAACTTGGGTCACTATGAACATGGCGGAGACTTCTGCCCACCTGGTCAAGCCAAAAAAGGTCGTTGCTAATTACACCATGATTTAAAAGTATTTTGACAACTGTCGGTCATTGCCCTGACTGACAGTTTTCTAATTTACACAACCCTCTTTTCGCCCAATTTCAATTTCCTACCCTTATACCAATTTTGTCGTTTGCCTTTTTAAAAAATTTAGACGCTCGAGGCATAAATTGGTAGTTAATGCCACCCCAAACTTTAATTTGGCATAGATAATGAATACATCTGTATATTAATACTGTAATCAGACGAGATTTTTTGCATGTCCAGCTCTTTAGAGGGTCTACAGTTCCCTGTTCAACCCGATACACAAAAACCAAGTACAACCCGCACAGGCAAGGAAATTATTGCTGAAGCTTTGTCGATCGTTGATCACAAAGCTGCACAGGAAGCCTTAAAAGAAAAAAAATGGCGCAAGAACTATCCGAAATATTTTAAAGCCTTGGTCGAGCATGGTATCCGCAGTTGTAGTAACCCGATTACCATTGCCAAACAAGGTCTGCATAAAGCACAGCACAGTTTCGAGTTTTACCGTGACGGTCAACGTTATTTGTTAAAAGACATGATGGATGTGCCTTTAGCTCAGTTACATACCGTACAGTTGAAGGGCGAAGGTCAGTCTGAACCTGAATGGTATATTCCCTATCATGGTGAAAACCTGAAAGGTGAAGCATTACTGGCACAAGTACAGAAATGGGAGCAAGAAGGCATTATTGAGCCTTCGCATGCCGATGCCCTACGCCTCGCCAATGCACATCCTGAATGGTTCGATTTATCTGACCGCACCATGGTGCTGTTTGGGGCGGGTTCTGAAGCAGGTCCACTGACATGGTTGTCCAAGTGGAAAGCCAATATCGTAGCGGTCGATCTACCGAACAACAAAGTCTGGCAAAGAATTTTAAATACCATTCAAGACGGCAATGCCACCTTATATGCACCAAGTCAAACCAAGCTTGCAGAAGATACACCGACTCGTGAATTAAGTACAAAATTAGGGGCTAATTTACTGACCCAAACCCCTGAAATTGCACAATGGTTATTACAAAGTGAACATCAACTGGATTTGGCTGCAATCGCCTATTTAGATGGTGAAAAGCACGTGCGTGTTGCCATGGCAATGGACAGCATTATGAAAGTGGTGAGTGAACACAAAGCGGATACGAGCTTAATGTTTATGTGCACCCCAACGGATGTATATGCTGTACCGAAAGAGGTGGTCGCTTCTTCAGAAGAAAAATTCCGTTACCGTTCGCACATTCAAAAACTGGTGACCAAAGGTGTAGCTACAGCATCTTTAAAATACTTTTTCCAAAAGAATCTGCATAACCTGATTCATTCCGACAATGGTCAGGAATATGGCATTGCAGACTGTCTGGTGATCGAACAAGGTCCAAACTACGCTTTGGCAAAACGTATTCAGCAATGGCGTGCAACTTTGGCACGTCACGAAGGACAACGTGTCAGTATCAATATTGCACCCTCCACCACAACGCATTCAGTCACAAAAAATCCACTTTTGAAAGCGGCTTTCAATGGTGCCAGCCTGTTTGATGTTGAAGCGTTTAGACCTGAAACCACCAATGCGATTATGGCAGCCCTATGGATTCATGATTTACGCAATCCTGAATCTGTTGCCAACCCAGAAACCCCGATGGAACATCCGCTAGAACTGATGATGCACGGTGCCAACCATGGGGGGTTATGGCGAGTAGCATATTTGGCGCGTACAGCATTACCGTTTGCGGCGATTTATGGCTTTGCAACCGATAAATTGCCACTGAAAAAAGCCTTTGCCAAATTTAAAGGCTAAGCATTAAAAATCATTTAACGCTATAAGCAATTTCCAAAACAAAGGACGTCATCAATATGGCGCCCTTTCTCTATCTAACCGAACATGACTTAAATTATGCAGCTAAATTCTTTTTTAATTCATCTTCGACAATGGTCAATTCAATCTCACTAAACTTGCGAATTTCCCCTTCAGCATGTTTTTCAAGCATGCCTCCAATTAAAGGGACTTTCACTTTTACTGTCCATTCCAATTGAAACTCAATTTGATGCTCAGAACCTTTAACCGAACGTTTACAGCTCGCATGCAAAGGTAGGTTTGCCCCCAAATCAACCGTTGACGTCATGGCTTCAAGATCACTAATATCGGTGCGATGTAAGCGAAAAGCGTCTTTTAACAGTTTTTTGGCGATATCTGGAATATTCACATCCAGATTATAGGCACGTTTTAAGGTGTATCTATCCCCTTCTTTTTTTGATTCCAAAATTTCCAGATTTTCACCTGGAATACGACGACATACATTCTCATGCAAACTGGTATCTGCCGCTAAACGCTTAAATTCGTTCAGTGATACGCCGCGAATAATTGCATTGACGGTGAACTGATGTGCCATGACGGTTCCTTATTTTTCTGTTTTGTCCTAATAAAAATGCCTATACAGCATAAAAAAGCAATATGAATGCCACATTGCAGTCATGCTTGATTTAAATCAATTCCGTTCAAACTGTCATTGACCTGTTTTGGGTTTTAATACTTGGAAATGCCAAAAGTTGCACTGATTTCAGATAAACAATTGATGTGTAAATAATGCTGCTGATACTGAATCAGAGCATAAAACTCGAGCGCGCCATCATCCAGACCTGTGGCAGACCATGTCGTGCCTTTCGGAAAATCCTGCAACCATGTCGCTTGGTAAAAGTCCGCCACCGAATCAAATTGCAGGTAGTCCTGCGGTGCAGTAATAATCTTGAGCGCGAGATCATCAAACTGCTTCAATTTGGCTTGGTTAAAATCAATCAGCATGACGACAACACTCAGCTCGGCTTAGGCAGATTTGATTGAGGTCAACTGTTGTTTCTTTTTGACTTGCAGCCATTGCCACCAACCCAACCCTGCCAATCCTACAAAAGCAGCATATAAACCTGCCGTTAACAGCAGATCTTTATAGATAAACATCCCAACGTAAATGATATCGACAAATACCCACAATACCCACGTCGCAATATGCTTACGACTGGTCCAGTAAGTTGCCAATAAGCTAAATGCTGCCAATTGTGCATCCAGCATCGGGACTGCTGCATCGGTCCAGAATTTCAAACTTAAACCAAAGAGCAAACCACACAGTGCAGCCAATGCCATTTGCCAAATGACGGTACGCGTGGCGATTGGTTCTATACGAATATCATGGTCTTGCTGTTTACCCTTCAACCAGTGATAGAAACCATAGAAATTTAGCCCCATGAAGAAGAACTGCAGGATGGTTTCCCCATAGAGTTTAAAGGTATAAAACAAATAGGCGTACAGGACAAAGGCGAGAAAGTTAAACCACCAACACCACATGTTGCGCTTGATTGTTAAAGCCACGCCAATCACACTGATGATGACAGCAAAAATTTCCAGTCCAGACATCAACCCATCACTTTATGAACACGATGGCACATTATGATAAATTCTGAGCAGAACACAAGCCGAAAAAATGTAGGACAACAGAAGTGCATCCACGATTACTTGCGTATTATTAGTCATAACATCAATTTAACTTCGGGTTTTAAACTCAGACTTATGCTCTTCGCCATAACGATCGACATGGCTACAGAACACCCCGTATTTTCCAACATAGTATTCAAGTGACTGGTCATAGAAATTCCAATAAATCGACCACTCATTTAAATCTAATTTACGAATCTGGGTTAAGGCTTTGGCAGGTAATTTTTTCAGCAAATTACGCTGAATATCTTCAGCCGCATCGATATCTCGGATATGAATATTCTGTTCGAAAAATAGTTGTACTGCATCATCAAACAAAACCTGATCACAATATTCAATTTCAATAATCAGACCTTCTACAGAACGGTCTGCCTGTACTTCAATTGCATCATTCGCAGGTACAGCTTTAAGCAAATAGCGATTGCGATATTTTTCCGTTACTTTAATTTTGATTAAAATCTGCCAAACCGCAACAAGGGCAAAGCCCAATAAACACAAAACAATAATTTTAAACATATTGCCCCCTTATAAGGCGTATATTCAGCATTACAGTTCTATCTATAATACGCCTATTTAACTCAAGCATTGATCCAATTATCTTTAAAATCAGATAAATGAATATACAGTTCATTCAATTTTGTGATCTTGGTCAAGTTCTTATATATTTGCTTACATAAATTTGAGATAGCAAAACACCCATAAAAAGCAACAAATCGCCACTGTAATCCCGCGGCGAATTCACATGAAATAAGCCTGTTTTCAGGAAATAAGAACAAACAATGATTAGGGCAGCAAAAATTCAGGATATTCCTGAGATTCTTCATGTTTTGCAGGAAAGTATTCGTTCCTGTGTGCAAGATCATCAACGTGAGGAAAGTAAGATTCAGGCATGGCTGGAAAAAATGACTCACGGCAACCTGTTGTTATGGATGCACTATAATGACAGTTGGATATACAGTATAAACCAACAAACAGTCGGTTTTATTATGGTCAGCGATATTGGAAAAATATTGTTGAATTACACCCTGCCCGATCTGCAAGGTCAAGGCATTGGCACGTCTTTACTCAACAGTGTGATAGCACATTTAAAACTGAGAAATCTGGAACAGATTACGCTGGATAGCACGCAAACGGCACTGGCTTTTTATCAAAAACAAGGCTTCCAAATTCGTACGTATGCCGCACCCGAACAGCAGACCATTCCGATGATTAAGTACCTTTAGAGCGTTAAATTTTCAGTTGATCTCGCCCTGCATTCTTGGCGAGATAAAGCTGTTGATCGGCAGCCTTCATTAAGGCATGAATATCATGATACTGATGTTTACGATCCATATACGCTGCACCTATACTGATGGTCACGTATTGCTTATGATCACCGCGATTTAAATGTTCAAATTGCTGCTGTCGAATAATGTGCAATAGATGCTGCAAAGTCTGTTCAACCACCACCACAGGCATATTACGGATAATCACCGCAAACTCCTCTCCGCCATAACGCGCCAAATAAGCATGTTCTGGTAAATTGTTTTGAACGACTTGTACCAACTGTTGCAGAACTTCATCGCCTTTCAGGTGGCCATAGTAATCATTATAATTTTTGAAATAGTCTACATCTAACATGGCAAAAGCCAACACTGCATTATGCTGCTGAGAAGTTTCATTGAATTGGCGCTGAATTTCAGTATTTAAAGCACGGCGGTTGAATGCCCCAGTTAAGGCATCCGTTTGTGCCTGTAGCTCCAACTTTTCATTTAACTCGCTGAGTTGTACTGTCCGCTCTTTCACCTTTTGATCTAAAGATGAATTGAGTTCCAATAAATTATTGTTCAGTTTCTCAATGCGATCTGAATGATAAGCATAACTTTTTGACTGTTGAACCATAATCAAAAAGGCATAAAAACTGGTCGAAGCAAAAGAGAGGTTAATCGAATCAATCCAATTCAAGCTGAGTAAAAAATCATGCAAGAACGTGACACACAACAGCACTACTGCCCATAAATTGATACTGGAATAATGTTCATGCCGCTTGAGGGTTAAATAAAACCCGTAAGCAAAATTCAGCACCACAATAATGCCAAACAAGAAACTGTAAAAAGCCAAACGCTCAAATACATTTGGCATAGACAAACAGGTAATGACTATATCAAAACTCAGCACAAACACGGCGAAGGCATAAATCGCGGGGTGTAGATAGCGCCTGTTGAGCAGAAACATGTAATTAATAAAGAACAAGGCAGACAAATAGGTAAAAATATATTCCAGCCGCGTTCCCCATAACCAATCAATATTGGTAAACACCGTATAGACATAAGGTGCTGAAAAGAGATTATGTAAGGCTAAAAAGATAATAAAAATACCAAAAACCAAGAAACCTTGGCTCTGACTATTCTTCACGCCGCGGAAAAATCCAAACAGAATGGTAAATATGCCCACACCAATTACCGCACCACATACCCCTGCAATACTCATCATTAACTGCTGGAATTGACGATTGATAGTTTTACCCAACCCGATCCGCATTGGGTTTTCTAAACCACCGTGCAGGCTTTGAAAACTCGAAACTTGCATGGTGACGGTAAAATATTCATTTTCAGCAATAAAATAGGCAAAGCGCGGTGTATTTTCAGTTTGATGCGTTTGATTAGTTGTACCAACCTCACCCAGTCTTAACAGCAAGTCACCATTTAAATACATGCGGTAAGCACCATACTGGTTCGGAATCCAGATACCAATACGACGCCCAATAAACTCTTCGGGAATTTTAAAATGACCGACAAACGTCCCGTAAGCATCTTGCGGATAGCCCAACTCTTTAAATGAAATAGGTAAAAGAACCTTTTTAGAAGGAGTTGTTGGAGTTGCTGTTTGCAAGAATTGTTTAGGATAAAACTGCCAATGTCCTGCTAAATAACTGGTGGTATTTTCTTCAAAACTGACTGTAT